>JAYPJO010000019.1:3147-15868 GCA_038128465.1 Gammaproteobacteria bacterium | reverse complement strand
GGACCGGCCTTTTGGTGCAACCCAGATGGGCTTGATCTACGTAAACCCTGAAGGTCCTGGCGGCAATCCCGATCCACAACTGGCAGCCAATGCCATTCGCGAAGCATTTGGGCGCATGGCCATGAATGATGAAGAAACTGCAGCCCTGATTGCCGGCGGCCATACATTCGGCAAGGCTCATGGTGCTGCTTCCCCGGCTGATTATGTCGGCCCGGAACCCGAAGGTTCCAGCATCGAAGAGATGGGGTTAGGCTGGAAAAATGAATTTGGTACCGGTAATGGCGGTGATACCATCACCAGTGGCCTGGAAGGTGCCTGGACCAGTAACCCAGCAGCCTGGACACATGGCTACCTGGTGAATCTTTATACCTATGACTGGGAGCAAAGTCGCAGCCCTGCCGGTGCCACACAGTGGGTGCCAGCACGTGGTGCTGCAGCCGACCTGGTACCGGATGCGCATGACTCTTCATTGCGTCATGCCCCGATCATGTTTACCACTGACCTGGCCCTAAAAGTTGACCCGGTTTATCGGGAAATCACCAGTCGCTGGCTGGATAACCCTGATGAATTCGCTGATGCCTTCGCCCGCGCCTGGTTCAAGCTGACCCATCGTGACATGGGCCCCCGCTCCCGTTACCTGGGAGAGCTGGTTCCGGAAGAAGTACTGACCTGGCAGGATCCGGTACCGGAAGCAGACTATGGCATGATCAATAACCGTGATATTGCCAGGCTGAAAAGCGACATCCTGGATTCAGATCTAAGCAATGCTGAACTGGTCAGGACTGCATGGGCATCTGCCTCAACTTATCGTGGAACCGACATGCGAGGCGGTGCCAATGGCGCGCGCATCAGGCTGGCTCCCCAGCGAGACTGGGACGTCAACGATCAGGATGAAATCTCACGAGTACTGGGTGTGCTGGAAGGAATCCAGAACGACTTTAACGACCGCAATTCCCGTCGTCAGGTCTCACTGGCAGACCTGATCGTGCTGGGTGGCGCAGCTGCCATCGAAAGAGCTGCGGCTGCAGGTGGTCATGATGTCGAAGTTGCCTTTGTTCCTGGACGAACCGATGCTAGCCAGGAACAGACTGATGTCGTTTCCTTTGGCCATCTCGAACCCGTTGCAGATGGCTTCCGTAATTACTTTTACGAAGGCCCACGTTCTCCTGCAGAAATGCTGGTGGAAAAAGCGGTTATGTTGGAGCTGACTGCACCAGAAATGACAGCGCTGGTTGGCGGAATGCGTGCACTGGATACCAATGCTGATGGATCAGATCATGGTGTCTTTACCGATGCCCCTGGCACACTGAGCAATGATTTCTATGTCAACCTGCTCGACATGTCCGTAACGTGGTCTGAGTCTGGTGATGAAGGTGTCTATGTCGGGCGTGACAGAAACAGCGGTGCAGAACGCTGGACAGCAACACCGGTTGATCTGATTTTTGGTTCAAATTCGGAATTGCGTGCTCTTTCAGAGATGTATGCAACCGCTGATGGTGAAGAGAAATTCGTTGAAGATTTCGTCGACGCCTGGACCAAAGTGATGACACTGGATCGCTTTGATATTCGTTAATTCGTTTAAACTTTGCGATCTACAAAAAAGCGGCATAACTATGCCGCTTTTTTTTGGATTGCTTTTATTTTGTAATTCCAGATTATCCAAACATCTCTGATAGTAAATTGTGAGTCAACCATATTTAGTGCTATCTTTTTGATCCCTGTTCGGTTGTACCTATGGAGTAAATATCATGCAATCAGGAAAAGTTACCTCTTCTGTTTTCTCATTGGCGCTTGTCATTTTATTCAGCACGCTACCTGCAATGGCCCAGGATTATCGTCTGGCTCCCCATTTTGACTTCGAGGCAGAATTCGCCTGGGAAGCAAAAGTGACTATTGCACCCTCACAGACAGTAGGACAAAGCAAAAATGGTCACCGTAATATCATTCCGATTATGGGAGGTTCATTTCAGGGGCCTGATATACGTGGAGAGGTCTTGCCTCTAGGTGAAGACTGGCAACTGGTACGCCCCGATGGAGTCACTGAACTTTATGCCCGCTACCTGTTACAAACGCATGATGGTTACCTGATACAGGTCATTAACAGGGTGCTGTCCCATAACACTGATGGTGAATTATACCGACGCTCCGTTATAGACCTCGAAGCGCCGGTAGACAGCCCGTACGACTATCTCAACAAATCCATTTTTCTCGGAACGCTGAATGTGCCAGAGAGCCTGGAAGAAGGTGAAGAACCTTACGTGATAATTGGTTTTTATCGCCTGCTCTAGTCGGACTGTCCGCAAATTTAATTTTTTTCAGTTAGCTGAATTGCTTAAACCGGTGGGCAGACATTTCATTTTCAAAACAGTTTGAAACGTTTAAATAAAATAATCTGGAACACAACCACAACGACAAGAATTACGCAGAATATAAAGAACGCTGCAGGGTTTTCAACGCCCGGAATGCCACCGACATTAATACCCAGCAAACCGGTTAAAAATCCAAGCGGCATGAATATGGCAGCTATAACAGAAATTAAATAGAGATTTTTATTCATCTGGTCGGACAGGCTATTGGCCAGTTCATCTTTTATGATTTGCGCCCTTTCCCGAATGGTATCGATATCTTCAATATAGCGGACTACCCTGTCTAGGGATTCCTGCAATCTTCTGCGCTGATGTTGATCCAGCCACTCAAGTTCTGAAGATCGAAGTATGGTAACCACTTCTTTTTGCGGCGCTATATAGCGCCTGAATAAAATCGCTTTTTTACGGATTTCAGTAATAGCCTGCCTGAACGCGGGTTCGGGTTTCTCCATGACCTGTTCTTCAACTTCATCAAGCCTGTCATCAAGCTCGGCAAATACTGGCTCCATGCGCTCGAAAAGCCGTTGGCAGAGTTCAGCAATAAATTCTCCGGCGCTATCAGGCCCTTTGCCATTATCCAGCATATCAACAATATCTGTGACTGCCTTCAGGCGTCGACGACGCACACTGATAATACGCCCGGACTCAATCCAGAGGCGTGTAGAAACCATGTCTTCTGCATCTGCATTTTCATTTAAATTAACACCACGAAGAATGAGCATGACACCCTGCCCGTACTGAAAAATACGGGGCCTGGTTTCATCGGCCAGCAATGCCTCAATAACAATATCATCCAGGGAGGTCGCTTCAGACTCTAGCCACGTTTTGGTTTCTGGCTGGTTCACATCCAGATGTACCCAGGTCAGTCGTGCCGATTTTACTTCAGCAGAAATTGATTCTTCAGGAATGGCTTTACCTGATCCACTCTCATCAATGCTGTACGCGTGTAAAATGCCTTTATTACTCTTCATTGTCATTTAACCGTTTTATATAAAATTTCAGATTACTTTATTCATTACCTGAATTAAAAAAATCAAAACATACTGTTGATCATGATTACTTATAACACCCCACTATCAATACAGGCAACAGAGAATACTCGCAAGTTACTTCCCGGTTTATTTTCTTGCCCAGAATGATGCCAGCAACGAGCCGGACAGGTTATGCCACAGACTGAATAAGGCACCCGGCAAGGCAGCAATTGAAGTATAAAATTGAGTGGCCAGGGCTACAGCCAGTCCCGAGTTCTGCATACCCACTTCAATAGCAATTGTTCGACAACTACTTTCATCGTAATGCAGCAGTTTTGACAGGCCGTAGGCACTGCCAAAGCCAAACAGGTTATGCAGAATAATCGCCACGAGCAATGCGCCACTGAGTAGCGCCATATTGTCGTGATTCAGTGCTACAACTATGCCGATAATGAGGACGATGGCCAGAACAGAAACGGCCGGAAAAATGTTGGAATATTTTTTCAGCCTCTCAGCCTGGTATGTGTTTATCAACAGACCCGCCATCACTGGCAATATAACGACCTGCGCAATACTCAGCACCATGTCCATAACCGGCACTTCTACAGCCTGCCCCAGATACAAGAAAGTTAAAAAGGGAGTAGCCAGCACGGATAAAAAAGTGGATACCATTGTCAGCGAAATGGACAGAGCCAGATTGCCTCTGGCCAGGTAGCAGATAACATTGGACGCGGTACCACCGGGACAACAACCCAACAACACCATGCCTGTCAACAGTTCACTTTCCAGAGACAGGGCATGACTGATCAAAAAAGCTGCCAGCGGCATTATCAGAAATTGCAGTATGGTTCCCACTGCAATTTTCTGCGGCTGTAAAAAAACAGTTAAGAAATGTTTCAGGGTCAGGTTGAGCCCCATCATGAACATGACGACGGTCAACAGGGGAACGATTAAGCCGGCAAAAGAATCAAATATTTCTGGCCTGATGTAAGCGAGCAATGCAGCTAGAACAGCCAGTGCCGGGAAAGAGCGAGTTATTAAATTCATCTTCTGTCAGCCAGGTTTACAGAGACAATTAATCTTTTCAATATCAGCTGTCGGGAGCGTCAACAATAATGACTTCAATATTTTTATCATGAAAAACTTTCAGGTGCTTTTCATCAGCATTACTGTCGGTAATGAGTATATCCACTTCCTCCAGGGGGCACAGGATAAAATTACTTTTCCTGCCCAGCTTAGAACTATCAGCCAGCACAATTAATTTATCGGCCTGTTTAAGCAATTTTTGTTCTGATCGTATCAGCAGGGTATCTGATTCCGTCACGCCATATTCTCCGATACCGGGTGTGCCCATAAACATTTTATCCATTGAATAATACTGAATCGTGTCATTCTCAAAGGCACTGAGAATTATGCCCTGCTTGCGATAAATCTCTCCGCCAGGAAGGATCAGATTATTATCGCTGTTTTCAGTTAGCTCCTGGGCAAGTACAAATGAATTGGTCAGGATATTCAGCTCGCGTTCAAGCAAAAACTCGCCCATCATGAAAGTGGAACTGCCCCCGTTAATAATGATGGACTCCCCGTCTGAACATAATTCAACTGCTTTTTTGGCAATCAGTCGTTTGACTTCAGGTTGCTGTTGTTTGGCAACAAGAAATGCACTGCTTGAAAGTGAACGACGTTGTAGTGCGCTACGGTCAAAATTAACCGCCTGTGCCCCGCCCCTGATTTTTTTTATTTTATTTTGCTGGGAAAGCTTGAGGAGGTCCCTGCGAATAGTCGCCTCGGAAGAATCCAGTTGTTCGGACAACGATTTGACATGCACAAACTGTTGTTCGTCCAGTATATCCAAAATAAGCTGTTGTCGTTGTTTCTCTAGCATCTTTTATTAAAGTGTTTCTGTATTAAGGTTTATCTGATCTAAATGTTTCCGCCAGGCTACATGATAGTCTTTCAAGCCCTGTATATTTAAAGATTCTACCAATTCAAAATGTTTAAAATGTTCCGGTTTTTCCTGTCCCCAACAGGTAAGACACCAGGCGCCTAGTGCGGTACTTGATTCATCGCCTGACAAGTATACTTGCTGTTCAGTTCGCAGTTGAGCCAGTAGTTGGCAAAGCACCGGGCTTTTCATGCCAACGCTGCCAAATATGATATTGCCTGTGGATTGCAGCAGATCAAGTTCCAGATCTATCATCATGACTAGGTAAAGAGTCGCAAGAGCTTTTCCTGATTTCGGTTCACCAGTAAATTTGCCGGCCTGTCCGTAAAAAGGCCCACCACCCTCACTGAATGACGGCAATGCAAACACCTTATCATCAATAATCTGTTCCAAGTCAGACCGGAGAAGTGGCATGTGTTCATCGGCACCCGTCAGTCTGCATATTGTTTCGAAATCCTTCCCACCCATAAACCTGGCACAGGGAACAGGCTCAGCTTCCACGCTGACATTTGCGAGCATGTCTCTGGCTTCATTCAAAGAGTTACAGCTACTACCTGCCAGCATGGAAATTGTCCACGTCCCGCTGGACACCACGGTAAAGGGTTTCTCGGTATCACTGGCAAGATAACGGGTAAAACTGGCATTGGAATCATGCACACCGGCATACACAGAACACTCACCTGACATACCGGTAAGTTCCATAATGTCATCGTTTACCTGTCCAACTTTTTCAAAAGCCGGCACCATCGGCGCAAAAGCGTTCCTGATATTGAGACGATCAACAAGGCTGGAATATTGATTACTGGCAGGCTCCCACAAATCGGTATGGCAGCCCAGTGACGTGACTTCAGTTACAGCAATACCTGTTAGTTTGTATACAAAATATTGTGGGTAAAACAGCAAGGTATCGAGTTGCGCAAATTCATCCGGGAAGTTTTGTTTTAACCAGGATAACTGTTTGCCCAGGTTCAACCCGGCGGGCAATTCCGGTGAGTAGGTTTCATCAAAGGAAGGTCGAATCTCCCGGTATTGCCCGGTACAGGTTTCCACGCCCTCATATTCATAATCCATTACCGGAAGAATCTGCTCCCCGTTCTTGTCAAGCAGGACTGCACAGGCGCCATGTGTACTTATATTAATTGCGCTGATCTGAAAACTGGCTGAGGCCTGTTTAAGGGACTGCAACAGCCAGTGCCATATTTCATCAATGTCAAAATGAAGATACCGCTGGCTATCAGTGCTGGAAGAATTTTTTCTTGATATGGACCAGACAATGCTTCCCTGCTGATCGAAGACAATACTTTTCAGATTGGTTTTACCAATATCAAAAATAAAGCTATGGGTGCTGGTAGCTTCCCTGTCCATTACGCGGCCTGGTTTGAGGACGTCTTTTCAATCTCGCTGTCATGTTTTTCCTTGTCGATAATCCACAGGGTAGCAGACACAAAATACAACAGGCTGGGCCATAACAATGTAGTGCGAAAACCTTCAAGGCTGTAGGTTCCGGCATAAGTTGCCAGAGCCAGGACCAGGCAGGCAAACAGACTGAGCAGGGCAACAGTACGGTAAACCCGCATCTGTTTTAATCTTTTGTTTACAACGGTCAGTTCGGTGTTACTGTCAGCGTTTTCCAGGAAAGCCTGTTCTTTCAGCTTTCTTTTTTGTTGTGCTTCTTTTTCAGAGATGACCTGTTCAGCATGTGGCAGCCTTGCACCCGATACAGAGGCTAAAATCACATACAGTACCGTGGCAAAAATCCAGGTTGGGATTAGCAAAAAGAACAGATGCAATCCGCTCACATTAATCAGGTAGGCGAACAGAAGCGATCCACCCCAGGCAATAATAGCGGCCCAGTTAATGTAACGCTGCATGTAACTGGCCCAGTACCGCGTCAAGCCCAGCTTTGGAAATAACCAGTGTTCGGCAACGATGACCGCGCCGACCGGCGCCAGGGTCAGGCCCATAAGACCCACAAAATCGAGTAGTCGGGTGAACACAAAGGGAAAGCATGAAATCACGGCCGTCACACTACCTGTGATAATCGTTACCTTAACCCGGTTCCATTTCGGATTGAGTGATTGAAAAGCCAGGCCCGCACGATAGATTGTCGGGTTTGACGTTGTCCATCCGGCAATGATCACTGCCAGGATGCCAGCTGCGCCAAGCGCCTGGAAAGCAACGGCTCCGGCGTCCAGGTTAGTAACCGAAGTCTGTAAAACCAGTCCGGCTCCGGCACCCATAATACCGGCAAAAATCCAGGCAAAATAATGCCCGATAAACATGCCCAAACCGGAAAAGTAACCATACTGATATTTTTTTGCGTAGCGTAAGATGGTCATGTCAGACAGGCTTCCGTGCATGGCCAGATTAGCTACCCACGCAAATGCTGCAACATGCCAGAAACCCAGTTCATCACTCGTGCCCTGCCAGATATGCAGATCGGCCATTCGCCTGAAATCACTGAAACTGCCAATATTGTCAAGACCTGGCGTAGCCGCAACCAGAACCGGGATCAGCGCCAGTGCACCAACCAGGAACATAAGTACCATCCAGGGTGCGCAAATTTCTGCAAATTGCGCCACCCGCTTGAAACCCTTTGCGGAGATGACCACGACAACCGCGCCAACAACCAGGGCAACCAGCACAAAGCCAATACTGGTCGGGTACCAGTTTACCTGTGGTGGAATATTGAAAAGTATGCGTACAGCAGACGCTGAAACCGTAATCATTGAACCTGCCAGTATGCAAAAAAGCACACCATTAACCACCGAATAAAGCCTGATGGTTCCCGGCCCGGCTATTTTTTCAAGGTAGGCATACAGGGTTAATCGGGTATCAACGGCAATCGGGGCACAGATAAAGGTCCAGGTCAGTACGGCAAGCAGGTTTCCCAGTAGCAGACCCAGGATAATATCCATGGTACCCACGCCCCAGGCAACAAATGTGGCCCCAATTACAAATTCTGTCCCTGCAACATGTTCCCCAGAATAATTGGCAGCAAAATGCCTGGCCGGTTTCAGGTTTTCCGGGTTGACCGGTGCCTGTTCAAATTCCTGAGCATCCATAATTAATTCCCCTTTCAGCGTTTTGCTATGTTAATCAAGACGCCCTGTTGTTATACCTGAATACACGGATTTTTTATCATTATCGTGCATATCCTCGAAATTTAATCTCATAATTACGTATGTTGCAAATAAATGATTGAATTTGATTGTTTTGAAAATTACAATGATTTCCTCTTTTTTTCACCATCAGCAGCACCAACAGGTCCGGTTTTATGTCCCGAAAGCAAGATAACTATCTGCATGTGAATTATCTATGGCAGGATGATATAGCGGACACGCTAAACCCGGTAGATGCACTGATTTATCGATCCAATATCCTGGGTGCCGACCAGCGCATTACCAACACCGGTGGCGGTAACACTTCGGCAAAATTAAACGAAAAAGACCCCGTTTCCGGTGAAGACACTGAAGTTCTGTGGGTCAAGGGCTCAGGCGGTGACCTTCGCACGTCAACAGCCGAGAATTTTTCGTCGCTTTACCTGCACAAAACGCTGGCGCTTGAAGGCGTCTACAATGCTGCTCCTGAAGTTGGCGTGAAAACAGCCATAGAAGATGACATGGCCAATATGTATCGCCATGCTACTTTTAATTTGAATCCGCGGGCACCTTCCATTGATACACCCCTGCATGCGTTCATTCCCTACAAGCATATAGACCACATGCACCCGAATGCGGTGATCGCCATAGCGGCCAGTAAAAACTCCAGGGCACTTACTGAAGAAATCTGGGGAGGCGAGCTTATCTGGGCTCCCTGGCAGCGACCCGGCTTCGATCTCGGATTACAGCTCAGGGATATCTGCTCGAAGCACCCCGATGCAAAGGGGGTACTGTTACAGGGACACGGCGTCATCAACTGGGCAGACGATAATAAAACCTGCTACGAAACAACACTGGACATCATTGAAAAAGCCGCTCGCTATATCGAAGCAAAAAATGAACCGGAAAAGACCTTTGGTGGCAGCAGGTATGCCAGCATGGATCCGGCAGAATCCGAGCAGGTGCTTGCCCAGGTCATACCCTTCCTGCGGGGGCTGGTATCCACAGAAGGCAAACTTGTTGCAACCATTCAAAATGATGAAAACATAATGACGTTTGTAAACTCACAGGATGCGCAGAGACTCGCTGAACTGGGCACCTCATGTCCGGATCATTTTCTGCGCACCAAGATCAAGCCACTTTATGTGGACTGGAATCCACAGTCAGGCTCAGTGGAAGAATTAAAAGAACTGCTTCAAAAGGGTATAGAGAAATACAGGGCTGACTATGCAGAGTATTACGATCAGCATAAACATGCTGACTCCCCTGCCCTGAGACCCTCAAGTCCATCAGTCTGTTTGATACCCGGCATTGGCATGATTGCCTGGGGTAAAAACAAGAGCGAATCCCGTGTCACTGCAGAATTTTATAACTGCGCCCTGGAAGTGATGCGCGGCGCTGAAGCCATTGATGAATACGTGGCGTTACCCATGCAGGAAGCCTTTGATATCGAATACTGGTTACTGGAAGAAGCCAAGCTTCAGCGTATGCCAAAAGAAAAAAGTCTGGCCCGCGATATCGTTGTTGTTGTAGGTGCCGGCGATGGCATAGGAAAAAGCACAGCACATCGTGTAGCACAGGAAGGCGCCCATGTTGTCTGTGCAGACCTGCGCCTGGCAGCAGCAGAACAAACTGCCCTGGAACTTCAGGCCATTTATGGCCAGGGTATTGGTGTAGCCGGCTCCGGTATTTCGGGTTGTGGACCCGCTATCGCGCTGGAGGTCAATATTACCGACCGTGATAGTGTCGCAGAAATGTTTAAACAGGTCATCCTGGCTTATGGTGGCATAGATAAAGTCATCATAACCGCAGGCATTTTCCTGGCACCGGGACAGGGTGAAATGAGCAATGATGAAATGTTTGATCGTAATTTTGCCGTGAATGTCAAAGGTGGTTACATCGTTGCAACAGAAGCGCAAAAAATCTGGGAGCTGCAACAGCTTCGCGGCGCATTTGTTCTGACAACCAGCGTCAACGCGGCTGTGGTAAAAAAAGGTTCACTGGCCTACGACACCAGCAAGGCAGCTGCGAATCACCTGATAAGGGAACTGGCCATAGAGTTGGCACCCCTGGTCAATGTCAATGGCCTTGCCCCGGCCACAGTGGTTAATGGCAGCACCATGTTTCCACGTGATCGTGTGATGGCATCCCTGGCCAAATATGATATCGACTTTCAGGACGATGAAAGTGATGATTCACTGAGAGAAAAATTATCCGGTTTTTATGCACAACGTACGTTAACCAAACAGATGATTACACCTGAAGACCAGGCTGAAGCTGCCTACCTTTTAATTTCCGGCCAGTTAAGTAAAACTACCGGACAGATAATCAGTGTCGATGGAGGCTTGCAAGAAGCATTCTTACGCTAAAAACTGAAGGGAACCTGCGAGTGAAAACAATAATCAATAAAGACAAGGTTGACTCAAGCAATCGCCAATGTGAAAGCGCATTACTGTCTGACTACGAGGCGCTTGGCAATCAATTGGCGCGTAACAATATCGATATTGACGATTTAACGGCCCGGGCAGAACAGTTTGCCATTGCCCTGCCCAGCTGGGGTGTGGGTACGGGTGGCACCCGCTTTGCGCGTTTCCCGGGTATTGGTGAACCCCGGAATATTTTTGAAAAACTCGAAGACTGTGCAGTCATTAATCAGCTGGTTTGTTGTACGCCCAGTGTTTCACCACATTTTCCCTGGGATGTGGTCGACGATTTTTCAGCACTCAAAGACTTTGCTGACCAGCTTGGCCTGGTTTTTGATGCCGTTAATTCAAATACTTTCCAGGATCAGGCAGATCAGAAACTTTCCTACAAATTTGGCAGCCTGACACATACTGATCCCGATGTCCGTGCCCAGGCCATTGCCCATAACATTGACTGCATTAACTACGGCAAAACACTGGGTTCCAGCAATATTACAGTCTGGATCGGGGATGGCTCCAATTTTGCCGGCCAGAGTCATTTCCAGCGCCAGCTTGAGCGTTACCTGGAAAGCACAGCAGAAATCTACGCCGCCCTGCCGGATGACTGGCACATGTTTCTCGAGCATAAAATGTTCGAGCCTGCGTTTTATTCAACCGTTATCCAGGATTGGGGCACCAGTATTCTTTGTGCCATGGAACTGGGTGAGAAAGCGAAATCTCTGGTCGACCTTGGCCATCATGCCCCTAATGTAAACATTGAAATGATCGTTTCACGCTTGATCCAGTTTAATAAACTGGCCGGTTTTCATTTCAATGACAGCAAGTATGGGGACGATGACCTCGACAGTGGTTCACTCCACCCCTTCCAGCAGTTCCTGGTATTTAATGAACTGCTTGATGCTGAATACCGGCAGCAGGAAGGTTTCAATCCTGCCTATATGCTGGATCAGTCACACAACGTTACAGACCCGATTGAAAGCCTGATGACCTCGGCAATAGAAGTACAGCGTTCTTACATCAAGGCCTTGCTTGTTGATCGCGAAGCACTGTATGGCTACCAGGACAGCAATGATGCAATGATGGCGAATAACACCCTGAAAGCTGCTTTTAATACCGACGTCAGTCCCATTCTTGCCATGGCCCGCTTGCGTGCTGGCGGTGCCATCGCACCGCTGGAATGCTATCGGGAAAGTGGCTACCGCCAGCAACTTGAGGATAAACGCCCGGCTAAAAATACTGGCGGGTCAGGCATAGTTTGATCACTGGCGAATGGTTTCCAGAAAAAAACTTTCACAGAAATTTTCAAGATATAAAAAATAAAAATAATGAGTACTTATATGAACAAACAAAAACTTGGCTTTTCAATCTTGTATGTCGGATTTTTTAGTTTCATGGCAGGTTTTATCAATGTTGCCAGTGCCCAGGATTTTAGCGAGAGCTTCGCGTCCCCTGCTACTGTTTACCAGCCCCGCTTTCGCTGGTGGTGGCCAGGCGCCAGCGTAAACAGCGAAGAGTTAATTCGTGAAGTTAATGAAATCGCTGATGCCGGTTTTGGTGGCTTTGAAATAGCGGATGTCTATGACAGTGTGGCTGCACCGATGGATCCTGCTGAATTTGGTTGGGGTACTGAACGCTGGAATGCAGCCATAGAGACAGTATTGGAATCTGCTCTGGATAGAGGCCTGGCAGTTGACCTGACCATTGGCCCACACTGGCCTTCAACTGTTCCTACCATCGTCCCGGATGATGTTGCTGCAGCCAAGGAAGTCATACATGGAAAAGCTGTCATCCCGGCAGGTGAAAGCTTTAATGGCAGTCTGCCCGAACCGGTGCTGGCTGCCAGTGGGATTAGTGGCGGGAATCCGAACCCGCCAGTAACAACCTATCTTGAGTTTGTTCTGGCTGCCCGTTGTCA
>JAYPJO010000019.1:0-3137 GCA_038128465.1 Gammaproteobacteria bacterium | reverse complement strand
ACATTAGACGCTGACAGCGTTGTGAATCTCACCAATCAGGCCAGCGGTCGCCAGATCAACTGGACTGCCCCGGCGGATGGTGAATGGGTGCTGATTCCCATCTATACACGCGCTACCGGCCAGATTGTAAATATGTTTGACGGGAATCCGAACAATTCACCTGTCACAGAACCGCAATCCTATGTCGTTGATCCCTTTGGAGAAGCCGGTTCCCGGGCTGTTATCGATTATTGGGAGAGTACACTGTTGACTCCTCGAATTCGTGAGCTGTTACGGGAAGTCGGTGGATCGGTTTTTGAGGATTCTATTGAATTAAAACACACACAATACTGGACCGAGGGCATCCTCGATGCTTTTCAGTCCCGCAGGGGATATTCTGTCGTTCCCTACCTGCCAGTGCTGATGAACCTTTCCAGGGAAACGTTCAATACCGTCGCTCAACCTGCTTTTTATTTTACAGACACCCGTCTGGATGAACAGGTCAATAGTGACTGGGAACAAACCATCAATGAACTCTGGTTTGAAAACCGATTAATACCGCTCCAGGAATGGGCGGATTCTTTAGGAGTCCAGTATCGTAACCAGGGCTATGGCACTTCTGTTGATGTCATTCTGTCTGCTGCCCTGACGGGACAACCCGAAGGAGAGTCACTGGGTTTCGGAGCAAACGTTGATCATTATCGCGCGCTTGCTTCCGGCCGCGATATTGCAGGCGGAGATAAATTGTCCGATGAAATGGGGGCTTTTTTCGGTGCCTACGATACATCCTGGTCCACCGAGATGCTGCCGACCATGAACAGGGATTTTGCCGGTGGCGTTAACGAGCTTTACCTACACGGTTACGCCTACTTGGATGCGCCGGAAACTCCATGGCCGGGTTTTGCGCCTTTTGGCACCGGGTTTGCCGAGCCCTGGAATGCCCAACAGCCAACCTGGCAGCATATACGTGATATATCCGGCTACATGGCACGCGCCCAGTTTGTCTTGCAGCAGGGTGTTAACCGGGTTGATGTGGCTTTCCTGCGACAGGAACTCGACAGGCATGGCGGTTACCCGGAAAGCCAGGCACTTTTGAACAATGGGTTTACCGTTGGATATCAGAGTCCGGCAACACTGGCATTACCATCTGCCATTGTCGAAGACGGCAGGCTGGCGGCAGAAGGACCGGCATACAAAGCGTTAATCGTATTAAATGAAAGAGTCATGTCCATTGATACAGCAAATCGCTTGCTGGCTTTTTCAAGAGCAGGTTTGCCGATTGTGCTGGCAGGAGAATTACCATCGGAAGCGTCCTCCCTGCCAGATAATAAAGAGCAGACTGCCCGGTTACAGGCAATCATTGCCGAATTACTGGCAGAAAGATCAGTGGTACAGGCTGATACAGAATCAGCCTTGCCTGAATTGCTGGAGGAAATCGGTATTGCGCCGGCAGCACGTTATGCTGAAACAACAGGTCTGCTCAATGTTCGTCGGCATGCTAATGGCACCGACTACTACTATTTTTATAACAACAGCACGGAAACCTTGGTCAGCTCTGTTGATATTTCCGGTGTCGGCCGGCCTTACCAGCTGGACCCATGGACCGGCAACATAGAACCAGTAGCAGTATTCACGGCAAATGAAGGTGGCGTGAATGTAGCGTTATCTTTATTGCCAGGGGAAGCAAAAATTTATGCACTTTCCGATGCTATGACGGCTCCGGCGCAGTCACTGTTATCAACCACGGCAGATTCAGCCATCTATCGGAATGGTTCCCTGGTGTTACAGGCTTCCCAACCAGGCACCTACAGCAGTCGCCTGGCAAACGGACAACTTGTGGGAACAGAAATACCTTCCCTGCCCTCACCCCTTGTTCTCGATGATTGGCAGTTACAGGTTGAATCCTGGGAAGCAGGCAATAGCAGTACGGCAATTACAAAATCAGTATTAGCGCCATTGCAATTGGAGCAACTGCAATCAACCCGGGATATTGATGGCCTTGAGGGGGTTTCCGGTATGTTGACCTATACAACCAGTATCACACTTGGTAGCGAATGGCGTGATGGCGTTGGTGCCAATCTGGCACTTGGCCTCACCCTGGATACTGTCAGGGTTAGAATCAACGGTCAGTCTGTCGGACCCGTTAACCAAATCAATCCGGTGGTCGATGCGGGGCCCTACCTGCGCGAAGGCTTGAATGAAATAGAAGTAGAAGTGGCAACCTCCCTGTTAAATCGATTACTCGGCATGGAGGATGAACGGATAATGAGCGGGGGCTTTCTTGGCCTGGGCGCTCCGGACCCAGCTGCCTATGGATTGCTGGGTCCGGTGGTATTGCAACCCTATGCTGAACAGGCACTCTAGTGCTGTTGTAGTGGGCAGTATTTCGCGCCCGGGTTTCCGAAGAAAGTGAATATCACAACTATATAAACACGACAAATTATTTGGAAGCCGCTGAAAAAAACATGGAAAAAAAAAATAAATACACTCATATACACATCACCGAAGTGGTTGCCAAGGGTGGATTGTTATTTGGCTATGACACCGGGGTTATTTCCGGCAGCCAACTCTACTTCACCGCCTATTTTGAATTAAGTCCCGGTGAACAGGGCTGGGCCGTCAGCAGTGCTATTTATGGCTGTCTGTTTGGTGCGCTGGCAAGCGGCTACCTGACAAAAAAAATCAGTCGAAAATATACGCTTATCCTGTCAGCCGTCCTGTTTGTCGTTTCAGCCTGGGGTTCCGGGGCCGCTGATTCCTTATCGGCACTGGCCATCTATCGAATCATTGGCGGCCTGGGTGTCGGGATGGCCTCCATGACATCACCGATGTATATCGCTGAAATTTCTCCACCCAGAAAACGTGGACAGATGGTTTCCTTTTATCAATTGGCCGTCGTTATTGGTTTCTTCGTGGTATTCCTGGCGACCTATTACATTGGTAATGGCGGTGCTGAATATTTCTCTTCTGCAGCCAACCAGGATTTGCGTACCTGGAATATCGAACAGGCCTGGCGGGTCATGTTCTGGTCTGAACTACTACCGGCAGGATTGTTTCTTCTATTACTCTTTTTGGTACCCCACACACCACGCTGGCTCGTCATGCAAAAACGTCATGAAGATGCCAAACATGTGCTGGACACTATCACAACAAGTGAA
>JAYPJO010000018.1:11725-18535 GCA_038128465.1 Gammaproteobacteria bacterium | reverse complement strand
TGAGTTAGCCCACGTCTACCCGACGGGCAGGGCGAGTAGGGCGAGTCTGGAAAAATTTTAACGCTCCAGCCCCAGACGGCTTTTGCGCGATCCTGTTCTGTATGACGATTGCAAAACACTGGTTTACAGGCATCCCTGTGGCAATCGCTAGCGGCACTATTAGGCTGCTAGAGCGTAGTTTTCGTCGTTGGCAACTATAGTAGTTGCATAGATGTATTTACGAGAGTCTATACCCTCTCGACATGCACCTCGGGTTTTGTAACCGGCGTCGAATCCAAGGCGCCCCCAAAATTGTGCAGGTGCGAATATTAGCATATATCTTTTATATGTGGCCTGGATCCGGTTTTTCAAAGTAATCAATGAAATGCTAAAAAATATCATAAAACAACAAATATATATTGATAAACGATAAATTTAAGTTTATTATCAGCCTCAAAATATTATTTGGGTTGGGTTATGAAAAAAGTTTCAACGTATTTTCTGCAGGTGGTGCTGGTGTTGATGAGTATTATTTTACTCATTCTATTGCTGGTGGAACCCTGGTTCGAGGGCAGAAATGCCAATGCCACAGCCTTTGAAGTCTATTTCAAGGATCCCTTTCTGGCCTATATCTATCTCGCTTTCATTGCTGTCTTCATTGGCTTCTATCAAGCATTTATTTTGCTCAAGCTAATTCGCAACAATCAGGTGTTCTCTGAGCAGGGTGTGCTGGCTTTACGCCGTATCAAATATTGTGCGATGACTTTCATAACATTTCTGCTTGGTGCGGGGGCCTGGCTCTTTATATTTGTGCGTCCCACAGAAGAAGATGTTGCCGGAGGTGTGGCCATGGGGTTGATGCTGATTTTTATGACCACGGTTGTTTCAGTGGCGGCAGCAGTGTTCGAACATCTGTTACAGCGTGCAGCGGACTTTAAATCCGAAAACGACCTTACGGTGTAACGAGGCTGGCATGATTATCATCAATCTCGACGTCATGTTGGCGCAACGCAAGATGAGTGTTACTGAATTGTCAGAAAAAGTCGGCATTACCATGGCCAATATTTCGGTGTTGAAAAACGGCAAGGCGAAGGCGATTCGCTTTTCCACGCTGGAGGCAATCTGTGAGGTGCTGGATTGTCAGCCTGGTGACATTTTGGAATACAGAAAGGATTAAATCAGACCGGTTTGAGTGGCTCGTAGCACGGCGTCTATCAAGATTCGTTTTCTTTGTGTGCAGGTTACCTGTCCTCCTACTCTTAATTATTTCTGAGTCTAGAAAAAGACATCGACGTTAATAGTCAGGCGGATTAATTTGACCGTATCCGCTTTTATGCTGTAATTGGTTACAGTTTGACTACTACAAGTCGCAACCAGGGTGGCTGCAAGGAGCATATGAAGTGAATTCAACAAAACGTTTGCTATTTACCATATTCATGTTTTCTTTGTGCCTGTGGGTTCAGGCAGCTGAAGAGCCTGCAACCATGAATTATGCCGAGCTTGATAATTTGCCGGACTGGAGCGGGATCTGGACACCCGATGTCGCCGACCAACGCGCACAGGCTGCAGCAAATTTAACACCTTGGACTGAGGAAGCAGCCCGGACAATCGCTGAGATGATGGAAGCCGATGCAACTGGCACGCCTGCCGGAATCTTTCAAGATTGCCTCCCGGAAGGAATGCCGTCCTGGATGCTGATTTCACATAATGCCTTTGAGGTTTTGTTTACTCCTGGCCGGGTTACCTTGCTTGGCGAATCTGACAGTAATCGCCTGCGACGTATTTATACAGATGGTCGTGAACAGGCAGAGGACCCAGATTTAACCTACCATGGTCATTCCGTGGGTTATTGGGAAGGTGACACCTTGGTGGTTGATACAGTTGGTATATTGCCGGAAGTCTATCTGGCTGTTTCAGAAGCAACAGGTGTACGAAATGGCGGAGATATGCATGTCACTGAACGGATATATCTGGCTGATCCAGACACCATGTATATCGACCTGGTTATCACAGCGCCTCATGTGTTGACAGAGCCCTGGGAGACCAGACGTATTTATGACAGAGTGAGAGGATTCGATATTATTGAAGGCGTCTGTTTACAGGGGAATTCGTTTAATCAGATTGATGAAGATGGCAATATTATCTTCGTGCCGACAATGCCGCAGTGAGTGTTAAATTTACTATTCACGTTTGAAGGAGAATTGTTGAATGTTACAGCCTGTCAAACTCAAAGCTATTGCCTTATTTATTTGTTTCCTGGGAGTGTCTTTGCCTACATTGGGTCACCATTCATTTGGGATGTTTGATATGCAGAGCTTCGAACCTCTCGAAGGAACCGTGGTTACGTTTCAGTGGACCAATCCTCACGTCATCTTGTGGGTTGAAAAAATTGCTGATGAAGGCAGTGAGCCGGAAATGTGGGGCATTGAACTGAGCAGTCCCGGCAACCTGCAACGAGCCGGTATAACACGACTCTCACTTTATCGGGGTGATAATGTAATAGTGACCATGAGTCCACTGCGCAGTGGCAATCATGGTGGCGCATTCAGGGCTGTGGAAAACCTTACCACCGGGATGTCATATGACTATGACTACTCTGAAGTAGGTTCAGTCCAGTAAGCTCGTTTTATTTTCGTACTTAGCGGTTTGAGTGACTCATGGCACGCCGCTTGTCGAGATTCCACTCACGTTCCTTTTCCACGGCGCGTTTGTCATATTCATGCTTACCCTTGGCCAGCGCAATCTGGCATTTCACCAGGTGACCCTTCCAGTACATTTTGCTGCACACACAAGTGTGACCTTTCTGATTGATACCGGCACAAATTTTGGCGAGCTCTTTGCGGTGTAACAGCAATTTACGGGTACGGGTAGGGTCCGCAATCACATGAGTGCTGGCTGTAGGCATCGGTACAATCTGGGCACCAATGAGCCAGGCTTCACCGTCTTTTATGATCACGTGTGAATCAACCAGTTGAACTTTTTTCTCGCGCAGGCTTTTGACTTCCCACCCTGTGAGGGCTATGCCAGCTTCAAAAGATTCATTAAGGAAATAGTCGTGCCGGGCTTTTTTATTGACGACGATGGTTGAATCATCATGCTTCTGCTTTTTGGCCATGGCGCGCATTATACGGCCAGCACTGGCTAAAACCTATTTATTCACCGGTTATCTGGTAAACTTCAGCAACAAGAGAGGTGTCCATAAGAGGTGTCAGAGTCATGACTTTGACACCGAAAGATGAATCAAAGAGAAGTTGGATGACAGGGCTCAGGGGACAATTCAGTTCAAAACTCGGCTTTATCCTGGCAGCAGCAGGATCAGCAGTAGGCATAGGTAATTTGGTTGGTTTTCCGGTCATGGCTGCAAAGAATGGCGGAGCGGCCTTTCTGATTATTTACCTGGCGTTTGTCATTCTGGTGTGCTTTCCGGTCATGCTGGCTGAAATTGCCATGGGGCGAGCTGCGCAGAAAAATCCAGTGGGAGCCTTTTACAGTCTGTCATGCGACAGCAAGATGTGGGGCAAGGTAGGTGGACTGGCAGTTGCAACGCCTTTCATGATCGCGGTGTTTTATTCCGTGATTACGATCTGGATTTTACTCTACCTGCTGCAGTCCATCAGCGGCAACCTGGCACGTCTGGCTGAACCGGCAGCCTTCGGTGAAATCGTCGCTTCTCCAAGCCTGTTTATCTACCTGGTTCTAACACTGGGCATTGTTTATGGCATTCTGGTCGGTGGCGTGAAAGATGGTATTGAGAAAGCGGCAAAAGTGTTAATGCCCCTGTTGTTTTTGATGTTGCTAGCTCTGGTGATTTTCGTGATGACCCTGGATAACGCAGAAGCAGGCGTAGCTTATTACCTGGTTCCGGATTTCGCTAAGATAAACAGCACAGTCATCAGGTCTGCGCTGAACCAGGCCTTCTTTTCGCTTTCTTTGGGCATGGGCATATTGATTACCTATGGTTCATATTTCAGTCGCGACGAAAAGATTGTGAATTCAACCCGCATGGTTGCAGTAACCGATACAGCTGTTGCCTTTTTTGCAGGTCTGTTAATTCTGCCAGCAATTTTTGCAATTAACCCGGATGTTGATATGCAGGGTTTGTCAGACAGCAGTGTCAGCCTGATTTTTTCCTACCTGCCACAATTGTTCCTGGAGATGCAGAGCTTCCTGGGATATACCGGTGCCAGCATTATTGCCTCGGTATTTTTTCTGCTGGTATTTTTTGCCGCAATAACCTCGCTGGTGTCGATCAGTGAAATTCCAATCTCCTGGATGGTTGATGAAAAAGAATACTCCCGTCGCAAAGCCCTGGGGGTGATGGGCGTAAGTGCCGGAGCCTTTATTGTGCTGGCAACCATGTCGCTGGGTATGGTGGGTTGGCTATCTTCCATGGTCACCTATGGAGGCGTGAACAAGTCACTGTTTGATGTGATTTATGATCTGTTTTATGACACGGTTTTGCCTTTTATTGGCTTTTTGGTGTGTATCTTCTGCTCTTATCGATGGCAGCGCAGTGACTTTATTGCTGAGATTGGCAAGGGCAATGACAATTTTGCCGGATCTATTTTTGCCTCATATATCACCCTGTCATTGAGTACATTCATACCACTGATTCTCCTGCTGGTGTTCGCCAATAACGTCGCTCAGATTTATTTCGGCATTAACCTGCTGGGTTTTTGATTAAAGGTTCCTGAACCGTGACCACCATAGAGCAGAGTGCCATCCTGCCTTATTCAACCCAGGCCATGTTTGACCTGGTCAATGATATAGCGTCCTACCCTGAATTTATGGAGGGCTGTCTGGGTGCAGAAATTATCAGCCAGTCAGAGCATGAGGTTCAGGCCAGGCTGGATCTGGGCAGGGCCGGGTTTAAATATTCCTTCAGCACCAGGAATACCCTGCAGCCACCTGAATCCATGCAGATGGAACTGATTGAAGGCCCCTTTAAACATTTTGCCGCACGCTGGACATTTAAAGCGCTGACAGAAGAAGCCTGCAAGGCCAGTCTCGACATGCAGTTTGAATTCAAATCCGGCTTGCTGGACCTGGCATTAAAAAACCTGTTCGACAGTTCCTGCAAAAATCTGGTAAATGCAGTATGCAAACGTGCGGATAAACTTTATGGCTGATATCGATAACATGGGCAATATCCCATCGATAACCATAGAAGTAGTTTATGCACTGGCTGACAGACAGGACCTGGTCGCCTTTGAAGTGAAACAGGGAACGACGGCACTGGCGGCCGTATTGAAGTCTGGGCTCACATCAAAATATCCCGAGATTGATGTGGATTCTGCAAAAATGGGTATTTTTTCCAAACCGCTGGATGGCAAGCATCTGCCTTTGCCACAGGATTACCAGTTGCAGCACAAAGACAGGGTAGAAATTTATCGGTCTTTACTGATTGATCCTAAGCAGGCCAGATTGCTAAGAGCAGAAAAAGCTCGCAAGGCAAAACAAAATAAAAAGTAAGAACCCGCCAGGCAGGTTATTGCGCGGAAGTAATTTCACCGAACTGGTCATTCTCAGGGGTTTGTTCAAAATCCCCGTCAAAATGTGTCATAAAGCCATTGTCATCAAAGTAGATGCTGATACGTTCCTGAAAGCGCTCGCCGCCACCGGGCTGAAAGCTGTAGATATAATCCCAGCGATCCTGGTCAAAAGTATCCTGAATTAATGGCGTGCCCATGATGAAGTTCACCTGGCGCTTGGTCAGGCCTGGACGTAGCTGATCGACCTGGTCCTGGGTAATCAGATTACCCTGCGGGATGTCCAGTCGATAGACAGCGGGAAAGCTCAAGGGCGAGTTACTGCAAGCTCCCAATGCCAATAATGTGATGATAAAAAACAGTTTTTTCAAACGGCTAAACCCTTAAATTTTATATGGTTTTTCACCAGCCTATATTTATCCGCAAAAGCTTATAAAACCGCAACTACGCTTTACTTCACAGTGTGGACAGGCATAATACCGAAAACATCGCACATGATACACAAACATTAATGAATACATAATGAATGCGAAGATAGTAAAGTGTATCTGCCTATTATAAACAATTTGAGGTAACAGATTCATGCCAGGAGAAAACCAGGAACTTCGTAATGCCGGACTCAAGGTCACCTTGCCGCGCATTAAAATAATGCAGATTCTGGATGCCTCAGAAGACAGGCATATGAGTGCCGAAGATGTCTACAAAGCCCTGCGTGATGCCGATGAGGATGTTGGCCTGGCAACGGTATACAGGGTATTAACCCAGTTTGAAACAGCCGGACTGGTGATGCGCCACCATTTTGAAGGCGGACATTCCGTATTTGAAATGATGACTGATGAGCATCATGACCACATCGTCTGTACCAAATGTGGCAAGGTTGAAGAGTTTTACGATGAAGTGATAGAAGCCCAGCAGATGAAGCAGGCAGAGGCGAAGGGGTATACCATTAGTGATCATTCACTTTACATATATGGCCTCTGCAAAGACTGCCAGTAAACCTCCTGTTGCGCTCGGCTATTTTTCGTTGTGAGTGTTTTTGAAAATGCTCATTTACCTGTCATCGTAAACTCCGCTTTTCAAAAACACTCACGCCTCAACTAGCCTTCGCTCACGACGGAGCTTTGTTGGATTAAGGCCGCATGACGCTATCTGAATTGCTCCTACTCTCGGTAAATTTCTCTCGTGCCGAAATTAGAAATCTCCTGTTGCGCTTGGCTATGCTTCGCTGACGGTGATTTTGTCAAAATTAGTAGCCGGTTAAGCAGCTATTTCAATATAGGAAGAACGGGTTACAGGTTCAGGAATTTTAAGGCCTTCCTCCTTCATCCCCTCAATATGGAAA
>JAYPJO010000018.1:5678-11715 GCA_038128465.1 Gammaproteobacteria bacterium | reverse complement strand
GTAGATATACATCCTGGTAAATCTGGGGAATATGCCGAATACCCAGTGTCTGTTTTTTCTATAATAATTAGATATTTGGTCATTTTTTTAAACCTGCTTGTTTTAAGATGCTATTAAGTGTTCCTGTTGCAATATCATCATTCATCTTACCAGGGACGGTTACTAAGCCCTTTTTGACGGTATGCTTGAATTGTCGGTGACTACCTCTCACTCTGACTGGAAACCAACCATCTTTGCTTATTAATTTGATCACTTCTTTAACTTTCAAAACTCATACTTCCTTGTATGCTTTTGAATTTTATAGCAGAGATTTGGACTTTAAGCCATCATTTCCCTGGCATGTGCCATGGAGCTTTCGTTTTCGGGATTGCCGCCTAGCATGCGGGCAATTTCGATAACTTTGGCTTCGCCATCCAGTTCGCTGACCTGTGTGCTGATTGAGTTTTTACCGGCCAGTTTGCTGACATAAAGGTGCTGGTTTCCCTGGCTAGCAACCTGAGCCTGGTGGGTGACGCAAAGGACCTGCCCCTTGGCGCCCAGTTGTCTTAATAAATCACCGACCGCCAATGCCACGTTGCCACCAATACCAACATCGACTTCATCAAAAATCAGTGACGGGATGGCAGAAGTCTGGGCAGTGACCACCTGTATGGCGAGGCTGATACGGGACAGCTCACCACCGGATGCAATTTTAATCAGTGCCTTGGGCGGCTGTCCTGGATTGGTGCTGACCAGGAATTCTGTTTTTTCGTTGCCCCTGCTGGCAGGAATATCATTGTCATCTTTATGCAGAGCAACACTGAAGCTGGCACTGCCCATATCCAGTTTTTTCAACTGGGCATTAATCGCTTTGGATAATTGTTGCGCACCGGTTTTGATAATTCGAAGTTAAGGTCTTTAGCTCCTGCTGCAGTTGCTCGATTTGCTCATCGGCAGAGCTGGCATTGCCCATTTCATTCTGCAATTGTTGATGAAAGGCAGGCAATTCTTCCGGCTTAACCTTATGTTTGCGTGCCAGTTGATGGATGAGTGAAAGGCGCTCATCCAGCTCCTGCAAGCGTGCCGGGTTCATATCCAGGCTCTCAGCTGCCTGGCTAAGCTCACTTCCGGCTTCTTCAACCTGAATGAGAGCAGAGTTCAGCATTTCATAGGCATTTTCAACACCCTGACTGCGATAGGGCATGGCTTCCAGCAGGCTTTGTACCTGTCCCAATGCTGCCTGTATGTTTTGCTCATCGTTGTCTTTACACAAGGCAAGTGCTGACTGCAGTGTGCCCAGTATACTTTCGGCATGGCTAAGTTGCTGGTGTTCATCTTCCAGTTCGGAATATTCATCGGTACTCAGGTTCAGCTCATCCAGTTCCTTTAGCTGGTAACGCTGTAATTCAAAGCGTGCATTGTGTTCATCTGCCTGACTTTGCAGGGAATCCAGAGTGCTGTTTACCTGCTGCCATTGCTTAGCTGCAGCGCTTACCTGACGGACAAGTTCGCTCGTGCCACAGAAATCATCCAGCAGGCGCTGATGGGTAGCGGTTTTCAGTAAGGACTGGTGTTCATGCTGGCTGTGGATATCGACCAGCATTTCGCCGAGTTGTTTGAGTTCGCTCAAAGTCACCGGGCTGCCATTGATATAGGCCTTGGAGCGGCCCTCAGCAGTCACGACTCGTCGCAGAATACATTCATCCTCAGCCGCGTAATCCTGTTCTTCTAGCCAGTGTCGAGCCTGTTTGTTGTCGGCTATATCGAAACTGGCGCATATTTCAGTCTTATCCTGGCCCGGCTGAATAACATCTTTATCAGCGCGGTCGCCCAGTGTCAGTGCCAGAGCATCCAGCATGATAGATTTGCCAGCACCCGTTTCCCCGGTAATGACAGTCATGCCTGACTTCAATTCAAGGTCGAGCTGTTCAACAATGGCGTAATTATTGATGGTTAACTGACTAAGCATATGACTATGAATTGTAGTACAGAAATCATCGGGCTTTCGATGCTTATTTTTATGGGTTTTTCTCTTGAAAGCACATTGCGCGACCCCATATAGCGTCTAGTCAATTTATATCGCCATTAACGCATTATCTGGAGGAAAGCATGGCTGAAGAGGAAGCTTCCGGAAAAAAGGAAGATAGTCAGGAGCCTAGGCAGGAACATACTGATATTACTGAACAGGAAACTGCTTCAGATTCTGAACAGCAGGACGATATTGAGGAACAGGCTGAAGAGAATGATGCAGAGTTGCAGGCCGCTATTGATGAAGCTGTGGCTGCCGCACTGGCTGAGCAACAGGATTCGGTTTTAAGAGCTCAGGCCGAAGTGCAGAACATGCGACGCCGGGCTGAGTCCGATGTTGAAAAGGCGCATAAATATGCCCTGGAAAAATTCAGCACGGATTTACTGAATGTCATGGATAACCTGGAACGAGCACTGCAGGCAGTTTCCGATCCGGAAGATGAGAGCGTTAAAGGACTGTGTGAAGGGATAGAACTCACCATAAGAGAATTTTTATCGGTATTCAGTAAGTTTTCGATAGAGCAGATTGACCCGGAAGGTGAGCCATTTGATCCACAGGCGCATCAGGCGATGTCGATGGTGGAAAACCCTGATGTCGAGCCAAATACGGTTATTACCGTGGTACAAAAAGGGTATAGCCTGAATGGCAGGGTTATCCGGCCCGCTATGGTGATGGTTTCAAAATGAATATATCCGCCAGATCTGCTGTGAAAGCCTTGTTCTGGTCTCGTTATTTGCATTTTGATTCATTTGTTAACGGATCATTAATAAACATTTCATACAGGTCCTTGAAATCTTAACGAAAAGGCCAATATATAAGGCATAAAGAAGTACATATAAAGAATATATGAGGTGTGATTGCTGTATTCATTCAGCTAGCACTGAATGACTTAACTGGAGATATTAATTATGGGCAAAATTATCGGAATAGACCTGGGTACTACCAATTCCTGCGTAGCCGTGATGGATGGTGGTAAGGCCAAGGTTATTGAAAATGCCGAAGGTGATCGCACCACACCGTCTATTATTGCTTATACAGACGATGGCGAAACCCTGGTAGGCCAACCTGCTAAACGACAGGCTGTTACCAATCCAAACAACACCTTGTTTGCAATCAAGCGTCTTATTGGCCGACAGTATAAAGACGAAGTCGTGCAAAAAGACATCAAAATGGTGCCTTACAGCATTGTTGAAGCTGATAACGGCGATGCCTGGGTAGAAGTGCGCGGTGAAAAAATGGCGCCACCCCAGATTTCAGCGCAAGTCCTGATGAAAATGAAAAAGACAGCTGAGGATTATCTGGGTGAACCGGTCACTGAAGCAGTGGTAACCGTTCCTGCTTACTTTAATGATTCACAGCGTCAGGCTACCAAGGATGCCGGTAAGATCGCTGGCCTTGATGTTAAACGTATCATCAACGAACCAACCGCTGCAGCCCTTGCTTATGGTATGGACAAGAAGACCGGTGACAGCACCATTGCTGTTTATGACCTGGGTGGCGGTACGTTCGATATTTCAATCATTGAAATTGCTGAAACTGATGGTGAGCATTCTTTTGAAGTGCTTTCTACCAATGGCGACACTTTCCTCGGTGGTGAAGATTTTGATTTACGCCTGATCGATTACCTGGCCGATGAATTCAAGAAAGAAAGTGGCATGGATTTGCATTCAGATCCGCTGGCCTTGCAGCGTCTGAAAGAAGCCGCTGAAAAAGCCAAAATTGAACTGTCTTCAGCGCAGTCTACTGAAGTGAATCTGCCCTACATTACTGCTGATGCAAGCGGTCCCAAGCACCTGGTGCAGAAACTGACCCGTTCAAAACTGGAATCACTGGTTGAGGAACTGGTAGAGCGTACAATCGAACCACTGAAAATTGCACTGAAAGATGCTGACCTGTCCGCCAATGAAATTGATGATGTGATCATGGTTGGTGGTCAGACACGTATGCCACTGGTGCAGAAAAAAGTTAATGAATTTTTTGGTAAAGAAGTCCGTCATGATGTGAATCCTGATGAGGCTGTTGCCATGGGTGCATCGATTCAGGCTGCAGTGCGTGCCGGTGATGTTACTGATGTCCTGTTACTGGATGTCACACCATTATCACTGGGCATCGAGACACTTGGTGGTGTTGCTACGCCATTGATTGAAAAAAATACGACTATCCCTGTGAGCAAAAAGCAGACCTTCTCGACTGCCGAGGATAATCAGAGCGCTGTCACCATCCATGTCGTTCAGGGTGAGCGCAAACAGGCTGCTCAGAATAAATCACTGGGCCGCTTTGATCTTTCGGATATTCCTCCAGCACCACGTGGTATGCCGCAGATTGAAGTCAGCTTCGATTTGAATGCCGATGGTATTCTGAATGTGTCGGCTAAGGACGTCGCAACCGGTAAACAGCAATCCATTGTGATTAAAGCTTCCAGTGGTTTGTCCGATGATGAGATTGACAAGATGGTTGCCGATGCCGAGTCCCATGCTGAGGAAGACAAGAAATTTGAAGAGCTTATCTCTGCCAGAAATACAGCGGATGGTCTGGTTCATGCGACCAGGAAAACCCTGACTGAGGCAGAAGACAAGGTCGAAGCTGACGAGAAAGAGAAAATTGAGGCTGCAATTACTGCCCTGGAAGAAGCCCTCAAAAGTGACGACCTGGCCGATATTGAAGCCAAAACCAAGGATCTCACTGAATCGTCCAGTGATCTGGCACAGCGCATGTATGCCGAAGCCCAGGCTGCCGGTGAACAAGCCGGTGCTGAAGCTGCTGATGCCGGGACAGAAAGCGATGCTTCCGATGACGCAGTGGATGCAGAGTTCGAAGAAGTTAAAGAAGACGAGAAATAAACCCTTAGCTCAAACAGGGTTAAGGATTTTGGAAAAACTAACGTGGGCCACATTTACCTGCGTTAGTTTTTTTCTGTTTAAGAGCAGGCTATGAGCAAAAGAGATTATTACGAAGTACTCGGTGTTGAGCGCTCTGCCTCCGTAAAGGAGATCAAGCAGGCATACCGGCGCATAGCCATGAAAAATCATCCGGATAAAAATCCTGATGATGCTGAGGCTGAGGCACGTTTTAAAGAGGCCAATGAAGCCTATGAAATTCTCTCCGATAGTGAAAAACGCTCTGCCTACGATCAGTTTGGTCATGATGGCGTAGATCCCCAGGGATTTGGTGGCGCCGGTGCCCAAGGTTTCGGCGACATTTTTGGTGATATTTTTGGCGATATATTCGGGGGCAGCGGACGTTCTTCGCGTTCTCACGTTCAGCGTGGAGCCAACCTGAGTTATACCCTGGATTTAAGTCTCGAAGATGCGGTTAAGGGTTCCAATGTCAAAATCAGGATTCCGACCAGCGTCACCTGTAAAACCTGTGATGGCAGTGGTGCCAAGGCAGGAACCACACCGGAAGACTGTGCTACCTGTGGTGGTGTCGGCCAGGTCAGGATGCGACAGGGCCCGTTTTCGGTACAGCAACCCTGCCCGCGTTGCCAGGGCGCAGGTAAGACTATCAAGGATCCCTGTCATAGCTGTCACGGCCGTGGCGCAGTTCAGGAAAACAAAACTCTTTCCGTGAAAGTACCCGCTGGTGTCGATACCGGTGACCGCATTCGCCTGTCTGGTGAAGGTGAAGCAGGCCTGCATGGTGGACCGCCTGGCGATCTGTTTGTGCAGATGAATGTAAAAGCCCATCCGATTTTTGAACGTGAAGGACGTGATCTGTATTGCGAAATCCCAATCAGTTTTACCGATGCCGCCATGGGTGGTGAGCTGGAAGTACCGACTCTGGATGGCAAGGTAAAGCTGAAAATTCCGTCCGAAACCCAGACCGGTAAACTGTTCAGGTTACGTGGCAAAGGTGTGACACCAGTAAGAGGTGGTGCACAGGGTGATTTGTTATGCCGCATCGTGGTTGAAACCCCGATTCATCTGACCAAGCGTCAGAAAGAACTGCTGCAGGAATTTGAAGAGATTCAGAAGAGTCAGGGGGACAGGCAGTCGCCTAAACGTACATCTTGGTTCGACGGAGTTAAGA
>JAYPJO010000018.1:4941-5668 GCA_038128465.1 Gammaproteobacteria bacterium | reverse complement strand
AAATTCGTCGACACACTCAAAGCCTGACCTGAGCATCTGAGCTCGCTAATACTTTGTTGAAGATCGAATTTATTTCGGTCACTTACTGAGTTGTAAGCTCCCTCATTAAATTCGATCTTCGCCGCGTCTTAGCTTTGCTCGATTTACTCAGGTGGAATATCCTTAACAAAAGAATTTACCTTGTCCTATCGGCACTCATAACGCTCAAGCAATTTTTTCTTCAGAACTTTAGTTTGATCGAAAACTCCTTCATCAATTTTTTATTGCCGATAAGTCCAGAGCAGCAATGCATCCATGAGTTCACTGCCGGGGCCACGGTCTGCCAGTTCATGATTGATGATCCCGGAGACTGTAAAGATTTTGCCGTTGCCGGAGTAGACATAACCGGCGACGGCAGCAACTTCATCCAGTGAGCCGGTTTTAACATGCATGCGACCGGATAGATTTGAACCTCGTAGACGATTACGCATGGTGCCATCTATGCCGTTGATGGGTAGGGAAGCGACATATTCGGGCATATAGGGGCTGATCCAGCCCGAACGTAATATGCCATTGAGCAAGTCAGTGGTGATGCGCGTGTCTCGGGATAAACCCGATCCATTACTGAGATGTACCTGTGAACTGTCCAGCCCTCTGGATTTCAGGTAAGCGGAGACAGCGTCCTGTCCTTTTTCCACTGTTGCCGGTGGTTCCATTGTTTCGGCACCGAGTGTGAGCAGCAGGTGCC
>JAYPJO010000018.1:1157-4931 GCA_038128465.1 Gammaproteobacteria bacterium | reverse complement strand
GTGCCGTGTCATCAAATTATTGCTGAATTTGTTGATGGACTTGATCACATCTGACATCGGTGGTGAACGCCAGACCAGGATGGGTTCCATTTCTTCCGGCGCTACACCGGTTCTCATGCTTCCTTCCAGCTGCCCGCCAAGTTCCTGCCAGAGTTGCTTAAACAGGCCAAAGGTAAATCCCTGGGCATCAAGCACCTCACGTACCATCTGGTATTCATCACAACGATTGGGGAAAGCACCTTCGAAAATTATATCTGAGGGATCATTGGGATTTACATTGAAACTGACGCCGCGCTGAAAGCCACCGCATGACCGGTTCGCCAGCCTCAGACGATTGGTAATGGTTAAGTTGGGTAATTGTGGATCGCTATTGATAATGACATCTCTGCCATTGGGGTGCGGTCTGAAATAAAAAGTCACTGCATGAAAATTAGTGGTGACGGCATTAGGCTCAGTATTGTAGGCACGACCACCCTGATTATCGATTGTCATACCATTTTCAACTGTCGGATCAAAAAAACTACCATCGAGTATCAGGTCACCTGAAATATATTTAATGCCACGACGTTGCAGTGCTTTTAGCATATTTCTGAGCTGGTCCTCCAGCAGGAAGGGGTCGCCACTACCTTTGATCAGCAGATCGCCATTCAGGACATCATTGGTAACAGGGCCAAGAGCATAGATTTCTGTCTGCCAGGTATAGGCTGGACCCAGTACCTCCAGGGCAGCCAGTGTGGTCAGGGTTTTGATGGACGAGGCCGGAATCAGGGCAGTGTCACTGTTATGTGCGAGTATTGGCGTGTCACTGCCAATTTCCTGCACTAGCATGCTGAAACTGGATGCAGGCAAACCATGGCCGTCAATAACGACCTGAATATTGTCTGGAAATTCAGTTGCCTGTTGTGCACTTGCCTGCGTAAACAGAAGGCACAACAGAACAAGACAATAACAGCCCGGTTTTTTCATGAAGATCAGAGTTCCTGCAGCCTGACTTCACGAAACCTGACAACACCTGTGCCGTATTGCAGCGCAATTGATCCTGAATCAAACTGCTCATCGTTTACATCGACAGTGTCGATGCCATTCAGGTTAATTTTCAGGTTGGATCCCTGTGCCACGATTTCAAAACGATTCCACTGGTTGGCAGCATCAATCATCTGCGCGGGTGCTGCTACATTAACTATGCTGCCAGTTCGGTAGGTCGGATCTGGGCGGGTATCGTAGATATTCACCTCATAGCAATTTGTAGCGGTGACATTCTGGCTGTCCTGGCAGCGGATAAAAACACCGCTATTGGCCGGTTCATCTGTCCAGAATTCCACCACCAGTCTAAAGTCATCATACTCACGTTCAGAAACCAGAAAACCGGCATTGTTTGAACCTTCAACATAACCATCTCTGAAGGTCCAGTCGGCATCACCGATCGGATTCCAGTTGTCCATACTGTTGCCATCAAACAGCGACGTCATGCCCGAGAACCGGGTCATTGAGCAGGCACTTGTTAGTGCAGCAAAAAAAATAAGAGTTAACAGCTTGCCGGGATTCATCATGTTATTTCCTTGGAATTTATTATTGTGGGGATAAAAACTATCACAGATTATAGATAAAGATGAAGGCTACTGGCATATACAATAGCAAGCGGCTAGCTTTAAAAAATCAGCATAACTATGAGATGTATACCTGGAAAAATATATTCCGGTCAATTCAGTTACCGGCATGCTGCGAAAAATATTCCTGCACACTGGTTGCGATTATGGCGTAAGTAAAACAAGCAATGAATATCCATTCTCCCGGTAAGTGCAGAAAAGTTTGAAGAATGCTGCTTACTTAAGTTAAGTTGTCCGTACTAAAAATGATTCTGAGTCCATAAAAAGCATGACTGACATCAACTCCCGAAAATCCATTATTGCAATTATTATTCTCGGTGTAATAGGACCTTGTGTTTTCATTTTGCAACCAGGTTTCATCCAGGGGCTGGTGGCATATCTGGGCTTTGACGAACAGGAGGCAGGATTGATTGCCTCCTACGAAATGTTCGGCATTGCAGCTACTACTGTTTTAATGAACTTCATTTCCAATCGCGTCGATTGGCAGAAGCTACTTTTTGTTTGCCTCATTGTTTGTGCAGCCGGCAATTTGCTTTCTGTTGGCCAAACTGACTTTATGCTGCTATCTATTACCCGTTTTGTGATCGGCCTGGGTTCAGGAGGAATTCTTTCATTAGGTTTCACAATGGCTGGATTGACCTCTAATCCAGATCGTAACTTTGGATTAATTGTTGTTTGGCTACTTATCTATGGTGCATTTGGCATGCTACTTATGCCAACCGCCTATGAGGTAGTTGGCATGAATGGCTTGTATGTATTCTTCGCCTTGTTCTGTGCAAGCGGATTATTCATTGTCAAAGCTCTTCCGCATTCCGGGGAAATTATTGAGCAAAGCGAACAACTCCATGAGTACACGAATTCAGTCAAAACATCTTCTTTGAGCGGCGTGCTTATCTACAATATTGCCATTGGTATAGTTTGGGCCTATTTATTTCTGGTCGGACTTGAAGCCGGAATGGATGAGCAGAATGTAGCAAATGCTATAACCGTATCGCAGTTCTTCGGTATCGGCGGAGCGTTAATTCCGGTTCTGCTTCAAGCAAAAATTGGTCGGATATTACCGCTGGGAATCGGCATCCTTGGCGGAGCCGGATTTATTTCCCTGATAATAGGTGATACAGGAAGTGCCATGTTCTGGATTGGAGTTTGTGGTTTTAATTTACTTTGGAATCTGACTGTTCCCTTTATATTCTCGGTGCTTGCTGAATATGATGCTCGAGGAAAAATTGTGACCTATGGAGTATCCATGCAATTTGTCGGCTTGGCCATAGGACCATTCATAGCAGCCATGTTGTTCGAAGTTGGCGGATTTGATCTGGTTAATATTACAGGTGTAGTGCTGTTTGCGTTTGCTGCAATACTGATGCTACCTGGAACCTTGAATCAGCGTCGCATGAAACTTCAGGTGCCAGTAGAATATGCACCATAATATTGAAGAAAGAATGCGGCTTTGACCTTTTAGAGATAATTAGAATTACTAAAGTAAGGTGGATAGATGAAGATTTTCGATAACACAGAATCACTGAGCTATTATCATGCTACTAAAAAGTATGACCTGCGGTTTCCAGTGCTTCAACAGGATGTTGAGGCAGATGTCGTTGTTATCGGTGGTGGATTTTCGGGTATCAATACAGCACTTGAACTGGCAGAGCAGGGTGTAAGCAATATCATCGTACTTGAAGCCAGACACCTCGGTTACGGGGGTACCGGGCGCAATGGCGGTCAGATAATGGCAGGTATCGGTCATGATCTGGACAAAATTGAAAAGCATGTCGGACCTGAAGGATTAAAAAACATCATTGCTATTAGCAATGATGGTCAGCGGATTATTCGTGAACGAATTGCAAAGTATGAGATCAATGCTGATTTTCGGCATGGTTATGCATATCTGGGATTCAACAAGCGTCAGGAAAAAACGCTGGTTCAGTGGGAAAAAGATTTCAAAGAGCTTTGCCCAGATGATGAAATCGAGTTGCTCACAGGCTCAGATGTTCGTTCGGTCATAGGTTCTGATGCCTACACTAGCTGTCTCAAATATATGGGTGGGGGGCATGTACATTCTTTAAATCTTTTGCTGGGTGAAGCGCAGGCTTTAACCAGTTATGGCGCTCAGATTTTCGAGAACAGTGCAGTATTAGATGTTGAATATGGTGAGCGTGTTACTGTC
>JAYPJO010000018.1:0-1147 GCA_038128465.1 Gammaproteobacteria bacterium | reverse complement strand
GCTATGGGATCAGTCAAAGCTGACAAGATGCTTTGGGCCTGTGATTCCTGGCTACAAGGCATGGAGCCATATTTACACAAAAAAACTGTTAATACTCAGGCCTTTCAGATTGCAACTGAAGTATTGCCAGATGACTTGATTGAGCAAATATCACCGATACGCGGTGCTTACAGTGATATTCGTCCGGTACTTGATTATTACCGTGTGACCAATGAAAACCGCCTCCTTTTTGGCAGTGCAACCAGCTTTATTGAATACACGCCATCAGATCTGGCCGAATGGAACCGTAATCTGATGCTGAAAATATTTCCATACCTGGAAGATGTAAAAATTGAAATGGCCTGGGGTGGTTGGATGGCAGTTGGAGAAAACCTGTTTCCTCAGATAGGTTCGATCCCAGATAGAGATAACGTCTTCTATGTACAGGGTTATGCCGGGTTTGGTGTCACACCCAGTCATATTATCTGTAAGGTATTGGCTGAGGGAATTCTGGGTGGTTCAGATCGCTATGATTTAATAAGTTCAGTAAAGCATATGGACATATGGGGTAAAGACTATTTACGTCATGCCATAGTTTCAGCCGGGAAATGCTGGCATCAATTGGAAGGCTATTGGACTGGAAGGCGTTGAAATCCAGAAACAATTACTGATTACTCCTGCATAAAGATAATAACGGGATAAAGAATGAATAAAATAACAAACTTATCAGGCATTAATAAAAGCAAGCTGGCTGCAAATTTAATTGTAGTATTAATGATTTTAATTGCATATGAAGCAAGGGCCCAGTCTCCCGACTGGTCTCAACCTTTTCCCGGGCATCGCGTGATTGGAAATCTGTATGCAGTGGGAACCTATGGCCTGGGTGTTTTTTTACTCACCTCAGAATACGGACATATTCTGATTAACACCGGTCTTGAAGACTCGACTGCGCTGATTAACGATAACATCACGGCACTGGGTTTTGAGCTGGAGGATGTTGAGATTCTGTTGACCCAACAGGCACACTGGGACCATGTTGCCGCCATGGCTGAAATTAAGGAGATAACAGGAGCCGAAGTGTGGGCAACCAGGGATGATGCACGGGTGCTGGAAGACGGCGGTTTCAGCGATGCCCATTGTGGAGGGGAGGAATCTTTTGTGCCCGTTT
>JAYPJO010000017.1:9518-18778 GCA_038128465.1 Gammaproteobacteria bacterium | reverse complement strand
GGCTATATGGATGTCATTGCGCTGGCACAAAATGATATTAACTATTGTGTGGCCACTCTCGGAACAACTACCTCGACTTCTCACCTTAGCAGGTTGTTCAAGCTGGTCCCTGAAGTGGTTTTCTGTTTTGACGGCGATGATGCTGGACGGGATGCTGCCTGGCGAGCATTACAACAGGTATTGCCACTTATGGAAGATGGTCGCACTGCCCGCTTTTTGTTCTTACCTGATGGTGAAGATCCTGACAGTCAGGTCAGAAAAACAGGTACCAGTGCTTTTGTTGCAAGCATTAATGGGGCTCCCCAACTGGCAGAGTTCTTTTTTGAAAATTTGTGTGCCAGGGTAGATATGGATTCACTTGAGGGTAGGGCAAAACTTGGAACCCTGGCAATGACGCTGATCAAACGCTTTCCGAAAGGCTTGCTGAAGCAACTTGTGCTTGATCAGTTAGCCACTATAACTGGTCTGGATAAAGCAACAATTCAATCCATGGACAGAGACCTGAAAGAAACAGATGACAGCCATCCCTATGCACCATCATCACATCCCGCTTCTTCAGAGGCAGAGGAACCAGTATCAGACGAAACTGCCAGTATTAAACCAGCAAAAACTCATAACAGACTTTCACGAGCCTGCATGAAGGCTGTCAATCTTATATTGTTAAAACCTGAGGTGGTGAAAAAGCTTGATTTAGAGCCTGCTATCAAGCAACTGGGAGGTTCTGAAGCTAATTTATTGCTGGAGGTTATAGAGCTCGCCAGGAGCAATCCTGACAGCTCCACACCCGAATTAATGGGAAAAATTTATGCCACCCCCATTGGTTCAACATTAATTCAGCTACTGGATCGAGAACAGATCACACCAACATCAGGTATTGAAAAAGAACTCAATGACATTTTGCAGTTTTTGAACACACATGCCAGGCAGGAGGAAGCCAGACACTCACTTTTGGCAGAAGCCCGACAAAAGCTGGCTGCTAAAAGGCAGTAGCGATACTGACTACACTTGATAATTGACCCGGATTTCCCCATATAAATAGCAAGTAGTGGCTCAGTTTGAATTTACCCATATGAAGATATAAGGGTAAATGTACTTTTATTAGGAGCCGTCCGAGGCACGGATGCCGAGGCCGAGCATACAGGTATGTATTTACCGCGTGCTCCAATCAAAAGTACTTTCCCCTGAACTTCTATGAATTTAATAAATGAAATTCAAATTGAACCACTTCCAAATAGCAGTAATACTGGTATCAATTTAGCTGCTTCGTTATAATATGTGGTTAATTTTTATTCACCAAAGCACCATTCTCAAGCAGCATATACCATAGGTGGCACAGTCATATGAGCAATATCGGCACTCAACAATCCAGCCTTAAGGCCTTGATTGCAAAAGGCAAAGAACAGTCGTACCTGACCTACGCACAGGTAAACGACCATTTGCCTGAGTCAATTTCCGATCCCGACCAGGTTGAAGACATCATCCAGATGATTGATGACATGGGCATCAAGGTTTATGAAACTGCGCCTGATGCTGATGAACTGCTCATGATTGAAAATGAGTCCACCGACGAACTCGCAGCAGCAGAAGCGGCTGCAGCACTGGCGGCTGTAGAAAATGAAGCTGGTAGAACCACTGACCCTGTACGCATGTACATGAGGGAAATGGGAACTGTTGAGCTCCTGACCAGAGAGGGTGAAATTGTTATAGCCAAGCGCATTGAGGAAGGTATCCGTGAATTGATGTCTGCCATGGCTTTTTTTCCAGGCACTGTTGAATTTATTCTTGATGAATATGCACTTTATGAAAAAGATGAACGTAAGCTCAGTGATATCCTGACCGGCTATCTGGACACCAATGACGACGAGATTATCCCTGCAGCAATAGATACTGAAAATATTGATGAAGCAGAATCTGACGACGATTCTGCCGATGATGATGAAGATGATGAAGATTCAACTTCAAGTGATGACGATGAAGGCAATACTGGCCCTGACCCTGAAGAGGCCAAGATTCGATTCGCCGAACTGAAAAAATCCTATAACGCCAGCCAGCGCGCTCTGAAAAAATATGGTCGCCAGCATGAAAAGGGAATTGCAGCACTGGAATCCCTGGGCGAAGTATTCAAATACTTCAAGCTGGTTCCCAGACAGTTTGATCCCTTGCTTGAACATATTCGCGGCATACTGAATCGCATCATGCGCCACGAAAGAAATATCCAGAAGCTCGTTGTTCGCACCGGCAAAATGCCTCGCTTGAATTTCATCAAGGAATTCCCTGGAAATGAAGTAAACCAGAAATGGATCGAACCGTATTTGAAAGACAAGCCTTATTCTGAAACGCTGGCAAAAGTAAAAGTCGAGGTGGTTCGTGCCCAACGTAAACTGTCACTGGTTGAACAGGAAACCGGTTTAACCATTGCAGAAATTAAAGATATCAATCGTCAGATGTCTATTGGTGAAGCCAAATCACGCCGTGCCAAAAAAGACATGGTGGAAGCAAACCTGAGACTGGTTATTTCCATTGCAAAAAAATACACCAACCGTGGATTACAATTTCTCGACCTGATTCAGGAAGGCAACATAGGCCTGATGAAAGCAGTGGATAAATTTGAGTACCGTCGCGGTTATAAATTCTCGACTTATGCTACCTGGTGGATCAGACAGGCCATAACACGCTCTATTGCAGACCAGGCCAGGACAATCCGTATTCCGGTGCATATGATTGAGACCATCAATAAACTGAATCGTATCTCCAGGCAGATGCTGCATGAAAAAGGACGTGAGCCTACACCAGAAGAACTGGGTGAACGAATGGAGCTGTCCGAAGACAAGATTCGTAAAGTTTTGAAAATAGCAAAAGAGCCAATCTCAATGGAAACACCGATTGGTGATGATGAAGATTCGCATCTTGGTGATTTCATCGAAGATGCCAATATTGACTCGCCGGTTGATTCATCACTGGATGAAGGCCTAAGGGAGGCAACAAAAGATGTACTTGGTAGTCTGACTGCTCGCGAGGCCAAGGTCTTGAGAATGCGATTTGGTATCGACATGAATACCGATCACACTCTGGAGGAAGTTGGTAAACAGTTTGACGTTACCCGTGAACGTATTCGTCAGATTGAAGCCAAGGCTCTCAGGAAATTAAGGCATCCAACCAGATCGGATCACTTGCGCAGCTTCCTGGACGAGAACTAAGTAAAAGCTACTTACGTTGCTGTTACTTTGTTAAAAGTTCGCTCAAGATGCTCATTTACTTTATTAATGTAAATTCAGCTCTTTCGCAAACTTTTGCCTCCTGCCAGCTGCCTCAGAAACGCTTTTATACATTATTAAAACTGGTTTGAAACACAAGGGCGCACTATAATGCGCCCCTTCTTTTTATAGGATTTTATAGGATTTTATTTTAGTAGCAACGCTAAATCCTAAAAAGGTTTAGGCAAAGACTGGTGTTTATAGACAAGGCGCCCGACTTTTGACTGAAGGAGCGTGCAACTGGCACGTGACTGAAGCAAAACAAGTCGAGCAACACCAAAAAGAAGTATAGACACAGCTAGATGCCTGTAGTCGAGGCGGGAAAATTTTTTAACGAAGGAGTGTGCTACTAGCACATGACTGAGGTAAAAATTCTTTCCAACGAAGAATCCAGGCTTCTATCGAAGTATAAGGGCCCATAGCTCAGTTGGTCAGAGCAGTCGACTCATAATCGATTGGTCGTAGGTTCAAGTCCTACTGGGCCCACCATTTTTCTTAAACGCAACTTACCCTGCCTTTTATTAACATTAACCGAATACAGGGGATTTAAATGTACCTGCTACCTGTCCAGGGCAGTCATTGACTTGATTACCCCCCCCAAAGCAGTTTCATAATTGTCGAAATATTTTCGAAGCAGAAAATTAATAATTAAATTGGGTAATATTGCCAATGAATGAAGCGCAAATATTAGAACTGATCTATTTGGCTCAAGGGGAGCAACTATCGATGCTTCAGTGGTGGGGTGGCACTACTTTTGCGTTACTTACTGTCGCACACTTTGCTCGTAAAAACCTTAACCTGTTCCTTGTCATACTCATCATACTTCTCTATGTATCATTTTCGGTTTACGGAATTATCTACTCAGCCCGGGGAGATGATATTTTATCCGGGCTGCTGGAAGATATTCGATTTATTCAAGAAAATACCGGACAAATTTCTGCGGCAAGTGAGGCCCTCCTTCAGGAAGCATATCTGGACAACGTTCCATTTTTCTTTTTTTATCTCAGTGTGATTTTTTTGCCGGGCATGTTTTTTGGAACAATCGGATACGTAATATATATGTATAAAAAAGGCAGAGATTGATCACTATCGGCTCGTAAACAGTATGATCTATTTATATAAAAATTTTCAGATACCTCCATAACCATAAGGAAAATCTGTGATTCCTGAATCAAAAACCAGTGAAAAAAACATAAATCAAAAAAAGGCAGCTGGTTTTGAGCTTATAGCATTTGTGACTTTAGCGCTGGTATCCAAGGATTTGATGGACCCGTATTTTGGTGCCTATTCTGGACCCGCATCATTAATCACAAGTCTGATTATTTTGACACTTTATATTCATAATGCAGGGCAATCATGGCGTTCTATGGGGCTACTTAATTTACCCGGCCTGAAAGCAAAATTTCTGCTCATACCTCAGGCATTAGCAATATTTGTATCTGTATTGGTCATTATCGTTATTCTCACAAGAGGGTTAGAAACTGCAGGGTTTACATTTATGTCAGAACCCATTGAGGGTGAAACAGAGCGCTGGGGAGACATTCAAGGTAATTTACAGTTGTATCTAATCTTAATTACCTTGTCATGGGTTAGCGCCGGTTTTGGTGAGGAAATGTTTTTCCGGGGTTTTCTTATTACCAGATTAAAAACTGTTCTTGGTGATATTTATTTATCTTCAGTTTTATCTGTTCTATTCGCTGCTTTAATGTTTGGCTATGTGCACATCTATTACCAGGGCTTGGCTGGTTTTGTTAATGCAGGAGTTATCGGGATAATTTTCGGAACTTATTTTCTTCTTTATAAACACAACCTTTGGCCGCTTGTTATAGCTCACGGCTTTATAAATTCCCTGGGTTTTACATCTGAGTTCATGGGCTGGGGCTTATAACAATACTTTAGGCTGTATTTTCAACTTCTGGCCAAATACAGATATATACAATCAAACGATAAGAACCCTTATCTTTTATCTGTTCCTTTTAACAATTCCCTCAACTGCCTCAAACTGCTCAACTATCTTTTCATCATCAATTGGTTTCAGTACGCCAATCAACAAAATTGCAACTGCAGCAAACAAAAATCCTGGCACGATTTCATACAAATCAAATATGCCACCAGAAACACCTGACCAGAGCACAACGGTAACAGCCCCTGCAATCATGCCTGCAACTGCCGACAGAGTTGTCATCCTGTGCCAGAACAGGGAAAAAATAATAACTGGCCCAAATGCAGCACCAAAGCCAGCCCATGCATAACTCACCAGGTCGATTACTCTGCTTTCCCTGTCACTGGCGATTGTTAATGCCAACAGCGCTATCACGATTACAGCTGCACGACTGACCAGCAATAATTCTTTTGATGATGCCTGTGGGCGAACAAAAACCCGGTAAAAATCTTCACTGATCACTGAGGAAGACACCAATAACTGCGAATCTATGGTAGACATAATGGCTGACAAAATAGCCGCTGTGATTACACCTGCCACCCAGGGATTAAACAATTGCTGACTTAATGCAATGAACACGGTTTCAGGATTAACCAAGCTTTGTTCAGCAAAAAATGCTATGCCAGCCATGCCGGTTGTAATCGAACCGATCAGTACCAGCACCATCCAGGTCATAGCTATGCGCCGGGCAGATGTTAATTTCCTGATGTTTTCTGCTGCCATGAAGCGCGCGAGAATGTGCGGTTGTCCAAAATAGCCCAGGCCCCACGCGATCAAAGAGATAAAACCAATAAAATTTAAGGAACCGAATAACTGTGTACTGGCAGGATTTACAGACCGCATTTGTGCACTGACAACCTCAACTCCACCGGCACTAGTCATAACGATGACAGGTGCTATCAACAGGGCTAATAACATCAATATTGCCTGAATCGCGTCTGTCCAGGATACAGCCAGAAATCCGCCTACAAAGGTATAGGAGACAATTATTAAAGCCCCCGCAAATAATGCTGTGGAATAATCCAGACCAAAACTGTTTTCAAATAATATTGCGCCACCTACCAGACCCGAAGCTGTATAAAATGTAAAAAACAGCAAAATCACGCTGGCGGATATCACTCTAAGAATCTTGCTTTTATCGTTAAAACGCCTTTCAAAATAATCCGGGAGTGTCAATGAGTTATCTGCATATTCACTGTAGACGCGAAGACGTCCAGAAACAAAATACCAGTTACAGTATGCGCCCATTACCAGACCAACACCTATCCACATTTCACTCAGCCCTGATAAGTAGATGGCACCTGGCAACCCCAGTAAAAGCCAGCCACTCATATCTGATGCCCCCACACTCAGGGCAGTAACCATGGGACCAAGCTTTCTACCTCCGAGAATGTAATCATCAAGGTCATGGGTGCGCTGATAGGCTTTAATTCCCAAAAAAAGAATTAAACACAGGTATGCAACAAAAGTAATAAAAAGTGGTGAATTTAAACTCATTAGAATTGGATTGATAAAACTATTAATAGCAACTTTAGTTCATGCTATCCAATGGTTGTAGCAAATTAAACAGAAAATGAAAGTAAAAAGAAGATCGCCGTCGTCAGACATCTTTTCTGAGACATATAAGTTATAATGTAACGCCTGTTTTCATGGTCTGTTGGACAGACTGATAGCCAAATCTGAAGCTGCATTTATAGTTAATTTCCATAGCTTAATCTGCCAGTCTTCGTTCAGCCTAAAGCAGTAATTTAATGAGTAAGCAAACCAGTTCAAACGAGATATCACTCTCATTTATTAGCTTAATGGCGGTATTGATGTCTTTTACCGCCATTTCCATAGATTCCATGCTGCCGGCATTGGGCCTGATAGGTGAAGATCTCCAGGTCGCAAACCCTAACGATGTGCAATTGATTATTTCCAGTCTTTTCATAGGTATGGCCGTGGGTATTATGTTTTTTGGCCCATTTGCAGATTCTTTTGGCCGAAAAAAAGCTATTTATCTGGGTGTAAGTATTTTTCTAGGTGGTTGCCTGGCTTCAATTTTCTCAACAAGTTTTGAAATCATGCTGCTTGGCCGGGTATTACAGGGCTTTGGTACTGCATCATGCCGAATTGCAACCATGTGTATGATCAGGGATAAATATGAAGGTAATGCCATGGCGCGGGTCATGTCATTTATCATGATTATATTTATTCTTAGTCCGGCGCTGGCTCCTTCGCTGGGTCAATTGATACTTTTATTTGCTCACTGGCGGGTGATCTTTGTTGTCATGTTTCTGATTGCCGTTACCGGAGTCACATGGCTGGCAGTTGCTCAGGAGGAAACTCTCAAAGCTGAAAACAGCCGTCCATTTCGTCTGCAGGCGATACAGAATGCATTCGTTGAAACAGTCACCAACAAAATTGCCAGAGCTTATACCATTGCATCAGGCATCATTTTTGGAGCATTCGTTGGTTATTTGAATTCTGCCCAGCAAATATTGCAGGAACAATATGCCTTGGGCAGGGCCTTTAGCATCGTCTTCGGCTTTTTAGCCCTGGCATTAGGGCTCGCCTCATTTGCAAATTCCAGATGGGTTTTTAAATACGGTATGCAGCTGATCTGTCACAGATCCCTGTTGATCATGGCCGGTGCCACAATCGTATTTTTGCCAATAAGCCTTATTTTTAATGGGCATCCGCCATTGCTACTTCTCATCACTTATCTTTTAATCGTCTTTTTTTGCTGTGGTTTACTATTTGGCAATTTCAACACCATGGCGATTCACCCTCTGGGACACATTGCCGGTTCCGCCAGCTCCATTATTGGCTGTATACAGACACTACTAGCAGCTGGTCTTGGAGGAACAATAGGCTATCTTTATGATGGCACAATTAACCCCATGGTTATCGGATTCTTTATTCTGGGGATCTGGTCATTTCTGCTGGTTTCAAAAATTTCTGAAGTGAAGCCAGTGTAGAAAAGGCTGTATATACAGTGACACACCTAGCTCGTTGTTTTATCTCAATTATTGCACAATTTAGCGTTAACTCCTCTTATGGGATAGTGTTAAGATACCGGCTAGATGACTAAAGGCTGAAGGCCTTACAGGAATTGAAATAAAAGCTAATTTGCTGGTTTTTTACTGAAACCCTCAAACAAAAATTTGACATTCCTCTAGATTAGGGGATTCATCGCAAAAGGGGTAAATTCGATGATAAAAATGAAAAACATATATACGTACATATCTGCCCTTCTACTTACGCTTGGGTTAACTCAGTCAGCTTCTGCTGCTCTGGTTGATATGGCTGAATATCAGGATTGGGATGGGGTTGAAGCTTCCATTTCTACTGAAGATATCAATGCTCTCCAACCTGATGGAATGAGCGCATTGCTATGGGCGGTTTATTATGACCAGGCAGACATTGCTAACCTACTAATAGATGCGGGTGCAGATACCAATGTTAAGAACCGTTATGGTCTAACCCCTATAATTCAGGCAGCCATCAACGGCAACAGTGAAATGATTTCATTGCTCCTGGATGCCGGTGCAGACGCAAATGCCACCACCCTACAGGGTGATACTGCTTTGATGAATGCAGCTAAAACTGGTGCTACACAGGGAGTACAGGCTCTGATTGAAGCCGGTGCAGAAGTTGATGCCCGTGATGGCTATACTTTTCAAACTGCATTAATGTGGGCTACTGCATCAAACAATGCTGATATTGTCCGTATCCTCGCTGAAAACGGAGCAGACATTAACGCTAGATCTGCAGAATTGATTTTTTCTGGTATCCAGCAAGGTGGTGTACAGGGTGATTTTCCTAATGGCGGCCCGACATCACTACATCATGCAGCCAGAGAGAACGCTATAGAATCAGCTGAAATTCTCCTTTCCATGGGCGCTGACCCCAACATCCTTGATCCTCAGGGTATTTCACCACTGCGTGTTGCAGCCACCAATGAAAATCTGGATCTTGCCAAACTGCTGATTGAAAGTGGTGCAGATCTGAATGATGGCGCTTTCGTCGATATCATGCATGTTCCTTACAAGCGTTTTGCTTTTGAACATGCCGCCTCCAAC
>JAYPJO010000017.1:7627-9508 GCA_038128465.1 Gammaproteobacteria bacterium | reverse complement strand
CAACTATGACAATGAAACTACCGTTGACGAACTGGTAGCCTTAATGATTGAAATGGGTGTAGATGTAGATTCAACTCCTGAAACTGGTATTCCATTATTCAGCACCAACTTTGTAGGCGAGCGTGGGACTTCAGGCCAGACAGCTCTGTTCAATGCCGCCATGGGTGATCGACTGGAAGAAGTGGAATTGCTGCTGGCCAATGGTGCCAGCCCCAATGCTCTGAGCAATCGAGGCAGTACGCCTTTGGCAGCTGTCCTGAATGTATATGTCGGCTACCGTCCACCTAATGTTAATAATGGTGATGTGGTTGTTCCAGAGCCTACCCTTGAGGAAAAAATGCTGATTGTCAATGCCTTGTTTGAAGGAGGCGCAGACATCAATGCCGCTGGTGACAATGGAACTATTTTGCATCAGGCTGCTCGCCAGGGTAATGATGAGGTTGTCGAACTTCTAATAGAAAGAGGAGCTGACCTCTCTCTGAAAGACAGCAGTAATCGCACTGCTTTGGACATTGCCAGCGGAATACCCCCCGTTGGCGGTGAACGACCCATGTTCCCGGGTGCTCCTGCTCCAGAAACACCGGTTTATGAATCAACCATGGCTATTCTTACTGAAGCCATGAATGCTCAGGGCGTTGCTATTGAGGAATATGTAGCACCGCCTTCTGAAGAAGATTCAGAAGAAGCTTAATGAAATTATAATGAGAACAATAACTGCAAATTAAAATAAAGTAGGTAATCGCAAATGAAAAAACGTACCTTATACGCATTAATTGTTACCAGCTTGGGCATTGGCTTGAGCGCCTGTAATAATTCAGGGGAAGATGCGGCCGATGCTTCAATGCAGGCAGATGCTCCCCAGCTCGCTGTTCAAGACCTCCCGCCTCTGGAAGACCAGTGGAATTTAATTTATGACTATTGTGTTGATTGTCATAATGAAACTGACTATACCGGTGGTCTGTCGATTGAATATGCTTCACCTGATTTTGTTCATGAAGATGGCGAAATCTGGGAGAAAGCAATCAAGAAACTATCAACTGGTCAGATGCCTCCGCTGGGTGAAGTTCAGCCTTCTGCTGAAGATAGAGCGACTTTTATTGCTTCACTTGAAGCAGTACTGGATCAAGAGGCAATTGACAATCCAAATCCCGGAGCGCCGGTTCTACCACGCTTGAACCGTACTGAATATCAGAATGCTCTTCGTGACTTGCTGGCATTGGAAATCGATGCTTCAACGATGCTGATTGCTGATGATTCTGCCGAAGGCTTCGATAACATGTCTACAGCCCTGCAAGTTTCGCCTTCATTGCTGGAAGGGTATGTTGCTGCTTCCGGTCGAGTTGCAGCTCTGGCTGTTGGTAATCCGGATATGTCCCCTGACTTTGTTACTTACCGCGTATCTTCAGATGCCAGTCAGGACAAGCATATTATGGGTGCTCCAATAGGAACTGTGGGAGGTATCGTGTTTGAACACTTCTTCCCGCTTGATGGAACTTATGAATTCAGTCCAGCTTTGTGGCGTTCTATCCAGGATGAAGCTCGTGGAATTGAATTCCCAAGCACTCTGGAAATCACTATTGATAAAGTACCTGTACACTCCGCTGATTTCGGTGGCTACCTCGATACAGAGCAGGGCGAGTATAGTGCCAATAGTTACCAGTTAGCTGAAGAAATTGAGGAACGCTTCAAGTACACCACCTACCTGGATGCCGGCATGCACACTATTGCTGTTAACTTCCTGCGAATCCCAGGTGGTCCGGATGGTGAAATCTGGAGACAACCTGAGCGTACTTCTCTTGACCGTGACCCCTTAAAGGGCCCTCCTCATCTGGATAAAGTTGAGATTCGAGGTCCTTTCGAGGCAACCGGTACAGGTAATAC
>JAYPJO010000017.1:391-7617 GCA_038128465.1 Gammaproteobacteria bacterium | reverse complement strand
TGCCTCACGGGAAAAAATCTTCATCTGTGAACCAGGTGCTCTGGAAGACGAACAGCTTGCCTGCGCCAATGAGATTCTTTCTACTTTAGCTCGTCAGGCCTACCGTCGACCTGTTACTGAAAATGAAGTTTCTGATTTACTTGGTTTCTATGAAATGGGTAATGAAATCGGTGGCTTTGAAAAAGGTATCGAAACAGGCATACGCCGAATAATTTCTGGTCCGGAATTCCTGTTCCGCATCGAAACTGCCCCTGAAGGTGTTGAAGAAGGTCAGCCTTTCCAGATCAGTGACCTTGAACTGGCAAGTAGAATGGCATTCTTCCTGTGGAGTTCCTTGCCTGACGAGGAGTTAATCAGCCTTGCATCTGAAAACAGACTGCGTGATCCAGATGTACTTGAAGAACAAGTTGCACGTATGCTGGCAGATCCAAAAGCTGAAAACCTGACAACTAACTTTGCTACCCAGTGGTTTACACTGCGTAACCTGCAAGCCATTGTACCTGATCCTCCCACTTTCCCGGATTATGATGACAATTTAAGACAGTCTTCAATTCGTGAAACTCAGATGCTTTTCCAAAGCATCATTGATGAGGACCGTAGCGTACTGGATATCATCAACGCAGATTACACTTTCATCAATGAAAGCCTAGCGAAGGTTTATGATATTCCTGGCATCGTTGGCAGCCGCATGCGTCGAGTTGAAGTTACAGATCCTAACCGAAGAGGTATTCTTGGTCATAGCAGTGTTTTGACCCTGACTTCTCTGGGTATTCGAACTTCACTGGTAACACGTGGTAAGTGGTACCTGACCAACCTGGTTGGTACACCACCACCCGAACCACCCGCTAATGTTAATACTGACCTGGAAAGGTTTAATGATGGTACACCTCGTTCCCTGCGTGATCTGATGGCGCTACATCGTTCCGATCCGGTTTGTTCATCCTGTCATTACATGATGGACACCATCGGTGTTGCAATGGAGAATTTTGATGGAGTAGGTCGCTATCGCACGCTGGATAATGGCGTGTTAATTGACCCCGTTGAGACTTTGTTTGATGGTACCGAAATTGGTAGCCCTACGGCTCTGCGTGAATGGATGATGGAGCGTCCTGAAATCTTTGCTGGTACAGCAACGGAGAAAATGATGCAATTTGCTTTAGCCAGACCAATTGAATGGACTGACCAGGCTCATATTCGTAAAATTCTCCGTGATTCTGCAGCGGATAATTATAAATTCTCTGATATCGTTACAGGTATTATAGAAAGCGTACCTTTCCAGATGAGAATCAATGAAGGTGGCGCTGAGGCAGTAGCCGCTAACTAGCATCAACCAGGTACTATATTGCTAACGCAATATAGTTACTACAGAAATAAAAAAGGCAGCTGAAAAGCTGCCTTTTTTATTTCCTGATCTTTATATTTGTAACTACTATTTATATTTAATATTTATTACTACTATTTATTTCTACTATTTATTTCTATGACTTTTACAGTCTGATTAACTTGAGATAAATTTAAAACTTATACCCCAACCCGATCATATACACCCAGGGATCAATATCCAGATCAACTCTGAGAGTGTTTGCCACAGTAATAGTTGTATCTATATCCATATTCCAGATCGCGGCATTAAACATCCATCTGTCAGATAAATGGTAATCGAAACCAGCCTGAAAGGTAATGCCAACTGAATCATCAGCATCTATGCTGTAATTTCCTGCAGTACCAACTGTATCCAGTACCGCTCTGCCATTTGCTGTAGCCTCAGTTTCCAGCAGCATTGTATAGTTAATTCCAACACCTACATATGGTTTGAAGTCAGTGTTGGTATTGAAAAAATACTGCCCGCTCAAGGTTGGTGGTAAATGTTTTGCTTCTGCTATAGACCCTAATGCGCTGAGGTCGCCGGCTAAATTAACCGTATGTGTAAATGGTGTAGCCGCCAGTAACTCAACAGCCCAGTTGTCAGTTAGCATATAAGTGAAAGTAAGGCCCAGCTGGGTATCACTATCAATGCTCACCTGACCGTTTGGTGAAACTACCGTGGGCTGCAGAATACCGCTATCTTCAGATGGATTTACTGTAGCTACGCCACCTCTTACTATCCACTCACCTGCCTCATGTGCCTCGACATTGCAGCATGCCAGTCCAGCTATTCCTATCAGACCTGCTATACTTTTTTTATTTATCATCTTCTTCACCTTATATTTTCTGGTGGGCTCAAGATAATAAAAAAAGTAACAGGGTATCTTGATTGAAATCAGACACACTGTTAAAACATAAAAAAAGGAGGCATTGTGCCTCCTTTTTTATTGCTACTGATTGCTCAAATTCTGGTCATATTATTCTCTGACCGGGAAAATATTACCATCACCAATACGCTCTTCCTCAGTCATGTTTTCATTACGCCATTCCCTGACCACATCCATATATTCAGGCATCATGGTCATTCCGCCACCCCTGCCAGCTTCAATTGGAACACCCAACATTTCTGAAAATTCTACAGCATAGGTGGACTGACCCGGTAAGTTATGGGGCACATCGCCAATTTTCCTGATAACTTCAGTAGCAGGACGGCATGGATAAGGGTCCATAGTGAACTGTGCTCTTTTAGAAAAACCATTGGACTTGAAAAAGACGTCATATAAGTAGACTGGATCCTGCACCATATAAATATGCAGTAATGTTTCACCATCTCCCTGAGGAATAAAACGTTCAACCATGGTTGCCTGATCACTCAGGGCCAGGCCATTGCGGCGCATCCAACCTGCTTTCAGATGGGTTGTAGTAACTACCAGGGTATCCCCTTCCCAGCGTCCTGTAGAAAACCCCTGCCAGGTATGGGGAGCCATCTCATCAGGATGAGGTCGACCATCCATCCAGATTTCACGCCGCTGTGCCTGCCAACGAATATGTGTTCCGATTTTAACTAATTCAAGTGAAGCAGGGTCCAGTTCCTGCCAGATATAGAGATTTCCTACACCCCGGAAACCATAGGTGGAAGGATGTGGTTTACACTGATGTTCGGGCATTGTCAGTAAAGAAGGCGTCCAGCTATCAGCTCTTAATTGTGCAGCTTCATTTACGGGAAGACCTGCAAAATCTCCAACGAAGGGGCCAGGTATTCTCTCTTCCTGATCTTCGTGCATGATGGGATCCCAATGCCCGAAAATACCCTGCGCCGCGGCAGAACTGATAAAAGAAAATGATAAAAGTGCTAAAACTGAAGCTAGCAACGTTTTATTGGGTTTATACATGCCTGACACTCCTGAATTTCATGAAGGTTGCTTGTTGAATGGACGAAATATACCGTAAAAATCCGAGAATTGCATAGATTAATAGCCAATTAACCCCAATACACACTAATCTGTTTTTCACCAGGATGAGAAGCCGTTTTATAGCATTACCCTGCTTTATAAAGAACAGGTATACTCCTTGATTCCTGTTAAAACCTGGAGCCATTTATGAAAATTATTCTAGCCAGCTTTCTGTTTATATTGAGCTTTTCCGTCAGTGCCCAAGTAATCCAGACCAAAGGGGATTTTGAAGACAAGTTCAGACAATTGGATGAGGTTCTGCCAACAGCGAATAATTACCGTACTGCTTCAGGTGCACCAGGAAATGAGTACTGGCAGCAACGAGCTGATTATTTGATTGAAGCAACCCTGGATGAAGAAAATAAACGAATCTTGGGTACAGAGCGTATCACTTACACCAACAACTCACCTGATACCCTGAGATATCTGTGGATTCAGCTGGATCAAAATCGTTTTCAGAATGAGTCAATTGGTCGGGTAACTGAAACATCTGGCAGTGATCGATTAACTTTTGGCGCACTGCGCCGTGAAAGGACTTTTGAAGACTTTGACGGTGGCTATCAAATCAACCGGGTACAACAGGCCATAGCAAGCGAGCAGGATAACCAGATAATCCTGGCCAGCGAACTTAATACACAAATAAACGGCACCATGATGCGGATAGATCTCATTGATCCCCTGGAGACAGGTGAAAGTATCATTTTTGAAATTGATTGGGAACATAACATCATTAACCAAAGCATCATTGGTGGTCGGGGCGGATATGAATATTTTGAAGATAGCGATACCTATCAGTTCGCTATTTCACAATGGTATCCACGTATGGCGGCATATACTGATTATGATGGCTGGGTCAATAAACAGTTTATCGGCACAGGAGAATTCACTCTGGAATTTGGTGATTTTGAGGTCCACCTGACTGTTCCTGCAGACCATGTCGTGGCTTCAACGGGTACTCTGCAAAATCCTGATGAAGTCTTAACTGATGAACAGCTGGATCGTCTGGAGCAGGCCCAGAACTCAGATACTCCAGTTTTTATAGTAACTCCTGAAGAGGCTTTGGAAAATCAGGAGGAAGCTACTGATGACATGGTCACCTGGATATTTGAGGCTGAAAATGTCCGTGATTTTGCCTGGGCCAGCTCACGAAAATATATCTGGGATGCCCTGGGACATCAACAGGACGGTGCTGACTACCCTGTTGTTATGGCTATGTCATTCTACCCGCCTGAAGCAGATCCGCTCTGGTCTCAGTATTCGACGCATTCAGTTGCACATACAATGGATGTCTATTCACGTTTTTCGTTTGATTACCCATACCCGGTCGCTATTTCAGTTAATGGCTGGGAAGCAGGTGGTATGGAATACCCCATGATTACTTTTAATGGTTATCGACCTGTTGAAGATGAAGAAACCGGCGAGCGAACCTATTCCAGACGAACAAAATATGGCCTGATTTCGGTCATCATCCATGAGATCGGTCATATATATTTCCCCATGACTGTTAATTCGGATGAGAGACAATGGACCTGGATGGATGAAGGACTGAATACCTTCCTGCAGTTTATGGCTGAGCGGGAATGGGAAGATGACTATCCTTCCCGGCGAGGAGATCCGGCCAATATCACTGGCTATATGCTTTCTCAGAATCAGGTGCCCATCATGACTAACTCCGAATCTGTATTGCAGTTGGGCAATAATGCTTATGGTAAACCGGCTACTGCATTAACCATACTGCGCGAAACCATCATGGGCCGTGATTTATTTGATTTTGCCTTCAAAGAATATTCGGAACGTTGGATGTTCAAGCGGCCAACACCATCTGATTTGTTTCGCACCATGGAAGATGCCTCAGCAGTTGATCTGGACTGGTTCTGGCGCGGCTGGTTCTATACTACTGATCATGTCGATATTGCCCTGAGTGATATACGTGAATACAGCATTTCAACTCAGGATCCTGAAATAGAATTTCCAATTCAACGCGAAGAAGAAATGGAAGAACCGGTATCGCTCACGCAAATAAGAAATGCTGATATCCCTAAACGGGTTGAACGATTTCCCGAGCTTGAAGATTTTTATAACGAAAACGATGAATTTACCGTCTCTAATGCTGATCGGAATGAGTACACCAGCTTCCGTGAAAGTCTGGAAGACTGGGAACTGGAATTACTTGACGAAGCGATAGCGGATGGTTTGCTGGTATATTTTCTGGACTTTGAAAATATCGGTGGACTTGTTATGCCCATACCGCTGCATATTGAATATGCCAACGGCGATACGGAAGACCTGATGCTGCCAGCCGAAATTTGGCGCAGAAGCCCACATCAGGTTACACGCATGATGCTCAGTGAAGAACCAATCATTGCTGTTGAACTGGATGCTATGCAGCAAATTGCGGATACCAACCGAAATAACAATCGCATACCGCAACAGATTCAACGTTCCCGTATTGAGGTCTATAAAGCCAATAACCCTGGCAGAGATCTGATGGCTGATATGCTGGTTGAATTGGAAGAAGCTGAAACCGGTGAAGATGCCGATTCCGGCAATGAAGTACCGCTGGAACCTGCAGGCGAATAAATGCAATTTTTTTACCGGCTGTTGATTGCGGGCATCAGTTTTTATGCCCTGCTGTCGCATGCGCATATTGAGCAAACTCTGCTAACCTCGATTGCCTACAATCCCCGTACTCAAAAAATCGAGGTTATTCACCAGATTTATGCTCATGATATTGAACATGCCTTTGGCAATCGCATACAAAGCGAAGGCGGCCTGGATGATATCAGAACACAGGCTATGGTCGGTGTTGAACTGGCTGAAACCTTTAAGCTATGGAGTGCTAATGGAGAAGCTATTCCACTGGCGCTGGTCGGTGCCGAGTTGGAAGCTGAATTTTTTTATATCTACCAGGAAACTGATTTACCTGCTTTACCACCTGAAATAGGTATAGAACATGGCATGTTAAGGAATTACTGGCCTGACATGCAAAATTACCTCAACGTTGATTATGGTACATTCATCAAAAGCCTGATTTTTTCTCATGATGACGGCCTGAAAACCATTACTGATGACTGATTTCAAGAACTAATTGCTCAATCTGGCAAAGAAAATACATATTGTTTACATAATTAGCTTTGTCCCAAAGCTGAAAAAATCCAAAAAAATCAGTAATATTCGTAACATTCCAATTAAAAAATAGTCTCAAAATAGTAATGAAATCAAGGTTCCAACAATTGATCGCTATGCTGTTGCTTGCTCTGAGTATGAGCTCTCATGCGCAGGTAGTTATTGGCGAACATGTTGATGCCGAGCTTGTTGCCGAAATGACCGGCGTTGCCCCGGGACAGGAAACCTGGGTGGCACTGCGACTCGATCATATGGAAAACTGGCATACTTACTGGAAAAACCCTGGTGATGCAGGTCGGGCCACGCAAATAGACTGGACCCTGCCGGAGGGCGTTTCTGCAGGCGAAATCGTATGGCCTACACCCAAGCGTATTGAGCTACCCGCTGATCTGGTCGACTTTGGTTATGAAGATGAAATTTTCCTACAGGTCCCGCTCAACATTTCTGCTTCATTTCAGGGCGAAAGCCTGGATATCAGCGCCAATGCACAATGGCTGGAATGTGAAGATATCTGCATTCCAGGAGGTGCCGTAGTATCGCTGTCATTGCCGTTAATCGATGGCACACTTATTAGCAGGGATGAACGATGGATCGATGGTTTTTCGCAAACCAGAGCCTCAATACCAACCAGTGATGTCAGTTTTGACAGCACCTTTTCAATTGCTGAAGGCAACCTGAATATCCTGGTACAAGCTACTCAAGCCATTTTCGAAAATGCCCGGGATATCAGTTTTATACCTGGCGAACATCGGGTTTTTAACTATATTTCTCCACAGGAAATTA
>JAYPJO010000017.1:0-381 GCA_038128465.1 Gammaproteobacteria bacterium | reverse complement strand
GGAAATTACCTATCAGCTTTCGAGCCTGCAATTATCTCAGGGGCATCATCCACGCCTAGCTGAAGCGCCTGAAGAAATTACCGGATTATTGCTGGTCACTGATAATAGCGGCCAGCTCATCTCCTATGAAATAGCTGCTGCTCCTGATGGTATTAATGCCGCTGACCTGAGTCTGTTAGCTGCTAATGCCGGCACTGCTACTGCCAGCAATACTGCTGCTGACATGAATTTACTGGTGGTTTTTGCTTTTGCCATGCTGGGGGGCATAATCCTGAACCTGATGCCATGTGTCTTCCCTGTATTGTCGCTTAAAGTTCTTAGCCTGGCTTCCAACAGTAAAAGCACGCAACAGGAAAAACGTCTGCATGGCCTGGCCTATAC
>JAYPJO010000016.1:10297-20072 GCA_038128465.1 Gammaproteobacteria bacterium | reverse complement strand
CACCTGCACCGTGACATCATCAGGAATCTGGCCTTCGTCAATCAGCCAGCGGACAAAATCGTAATCAGGCTGTGAGGCGGCCGGGAAGCCAATTTCAATTTCCTTGAAACCTATATCAACCAGCAGAGCAAACAGCTTTTTCTTCTGCGCAACGGACATGGGCTCGATCAGAGCCTGGTTGCCGTCTCTCAAATCGACGCTGCACCAGGTAGGGGCTTTATCGATGACCTGGTTCGGCCAGGATCTGTCTGGCAAGTGAACAGGCTGAAAGGCTTTGTATTTGGCATGGTTGTAGCGACTCACGATCTTGCTCCATATCTGTTGTTTCTTACGAGGTGGGCATTGTACAGGAAGTAAGACGATAAATTATTGCGAATATTGTGCTAATTTGTACATAAATTGATATTTATAGCTATATATATGTTAATTATAGCTATATATTTTAATAAAATAATATAATTCGGCACATAATATAAATATTGTTTAACATATTGCTACATTGTCAGGAATTGGCAGCATAGCAAAGAAGGGGGCAGGTTATGGAGCTGGATCGAACAGACAGACGCATATTAGTAGAGCTACAAAAAAATGGACGTATCACCAATCTGGAGCTGGCTGATGCTATTGGCCTGTCACCTTCCCCTTGCCTGAGGCGGGTAAAGCAACTGGAGGAAAGCGGCATTATTGAGGGCTATACGACCATATTGAATGCCTCCAGCCTGGGCCTGAAACTCACAGCGCTTATACAGATCAATATGGACAAACATACGCCTGACCGCTTTGAGCACTTTGAAAAACAGGTGAAGACCTTTCCGGAAGTTCGGGAATGCCTGCTGATTGCAGGACAGTCTGCAGATTACCTGTTAAAGGTGACGGTGGAAGACATGGAGGTATATCAGGATGTGCTGTTAAATAAAATCACCAAGATTCCCGGTGTGGCTGATGTACATTCCAGTTTTGTCTTGCGGGATGTGATCAGTACTAACAGGCTCTCGGTGGAGACTGTACGCTAAATGATCTAAAGCTGAGCAAAGATGACAGGGATGAAAAAATATAAGATCAGCAAAGTCAGTATGAAAGTTGTCAATAAACGGGGCGACTTGATATTCCAACCTGTCAGCCTGTGATATAGTTTCCGCCCCCAATCAGAAAGACTGCAACGGGAAAGTGAACAAACCATGCCCAGCATTTTTACTAAAATAGCAAGCCGGGAAATACCGGGACATTTTGTCTGGGAAGATGATCTGTGTTTTTCCATCATGACTATCCAGCCGATACGTGAAGGTCATCTCATGGTTATCCCGAAACTTGAAGTAAACCACTGGGATGATGTGCCACCTGATACTGCTGCACATTTAATGGTCGTTGCCCAGAAAATAGCCAAAGCCATCAAAGGCATAATTCCCTGCAAGCGAATTGGTGTTTCTGTTGTGGGGCTAGAAGTGCCTCATACCCATATCCATTTGATTCCAATTGATAACATGGGCGATATGGATTTTAGTCTGGCCAGCGAAATGTCAGCTAAAAAGCTTGCAGCCACAGCTAAAAAAATCAAAACCTCTTTACAGGCCAGGGGATACTCTGAGGCAGACGTCTAGGTTGTAGATGAGCCCGGCAAAAGACAACATTTATCTTTACGATGGTGATCTGGATGGCTTTGTCTTTGACGACAGGGTCGCTGCCGTTTTCACTGACATGATCAATCGTTCTGTGCCGGGTTATGCCCTGATTGTAAAAATGATCAGTGTTCTGGCTGAGCGCTATGCCCAGAAAAATACCACACTATACGATCTGGGCTGCTCTCTGGGTGCTGTAACTTTTTTGTTACAGCAACTGAAACTGGAGGGCGCCTCTGTTATTGCCGTGGATAATTCGCCAGCCATGATTGAGCGCTGCAAAAGCAGTATCGCCCAGACAGACAATGCAGAAAATCTGCTCTTGGAATTCAGGTGTGAAGATATACTGCTAACCGAATTATCAAACGCTTCAGTTGTTGTGCTTAATTTTACCCTGCAGTTTATTGCACCGGAAAAACGTGATGACCTGATAAAAAAAATACATGATGCTCTGGTCCCGGGCGGGATACTGATAATCTCGGAAAAGATAGTTTTTACCGGGCAGGAAAAAAATGAGTTGTTTATTGAACTCTACCACCAGTTTAAACAGGCTAATGGTTATTCAGAACTTGAGATAAGCCGCAAAAGATCGGCGCTGGAAAACGTACTGATTCCGGAAACACTGGAAGAACACAAAAAGCGAATAAAATCTGCAGGCTTTTCTGTTTTTGAACCATGGTTCCAGTGTTTCAATTTTACTTCAATGTTTGCAGTGAAATAGTCACGCTTCATTTACATGCATCCTTCCCAGACATTTCAACAAACCCTGTTTGATTATTCAGAGCTGAAAAAACGTGTAGCCAACACCAAACTAGAACGACTGGCCAATGCTGTCCCTGATACTTTTCTTGCTCAGATCAATCACGGGGATTTCCCAGCCTGGAAACAGGCCATTGATGCCTTGCCGGAAATCTTTCCCGCCTCATTTGAGTTACGTGAGGATTTACGTATCGGTGAATCATCACAGCTTTCTGACGTTGAACGTGATGAGCTGAAAAAGTTATTGCTGAAACTCCAGCCCTGGCGCAAGGGGCCAATAGATTTATTTGGTCTTAACATCGATACCGAGTGGCGATCAGACTGGAAATGGAATCGCCTGAAAGATGCTATCAGCCCGCTGGGCGACAGGAAGGTGCTGGACGTTGGCTGTGGCAATGGCTATCACTGTTGGCGTATGGCCGGTGCTGGCGCAAGAATTGTTATAGGTGTTGATTCTCATTTGCTTTTCAGTCTGCAGTACTGGGCGCTGCGTCATTTTTTAAAACAGCCCCCGGTTTATGTATTACCGCTGGCACTGGAGTCCATACCTGAAAAACTTAACGCCTTTGATACGGTTTTTTCTATGGGCGTCCTTTATCATCGTCGTTCTCCCATCCACCATTTGTATGCCCTGAAAGATTGCCTGCGCAAGGGTGGTCAACTGATTCTAGAGACCCTGGTAATAGATGGCGAGGAAGGCATGACCTTACTACCTACAGAGCGCTATGCCAGAATGCCAAATGTATGGTTTCTGCCAACATGTGCCACACTGGAAAGCTGGCTGCAAAAAAGCGGATATAAAAATATCCGGCTGATCGATATATCTGTTACTACAACGCAGGAACAACGCACTACAGAATGGATGAATTTTGAATCACTGGAGCAGGCTTTAAACAACGAAGATCCCACTATGACTATAGAGGGGCTGCCAGCACCAAAACGGGCAATATACATTGCTGAGAGCTGATTCATAGCAATGAGAATTTATGGTTCAATCTCGGTTAAAAATTGTTTATTCTAAAAATCTCGTTTTAACCTTTCCGTTTACAACGTGTATGATAAAAAGTCGCCTACTCGAACTGTGAAAGACAATTTGTTTTCCTGATTGAGAAAAGGGCACAGGGAATAACATCATGGCCAGACCGCTACGCATAGAATATCCAAATGCTTATTACCATGTGAGCAACAAAGCAGAATACGGCATTACACTTTTTCCCGGTAAAAAATATTATGAGGGATTTCTGACAGGACTGGGTGAAGCCTGTGAACGTTTGAATGTAGAAGTTCACAGCTATTGCCTGTTAAAAAATGAATACCACCTGCTGGTTAAAACACCTGAAGGCAATTTGAGTCGCTTTATGCGCCAGCTTAATGGCCTGTATACCCAACTTTACCAGACTATGAGAAATGAGCAGGGCTCGGTATTTTATGCCCGTTACAAGTCGGTGCTGATTCAGGCTAATCCTTACCTGCTGGAAGTATCACGTCATATTCATGACAGGGCGCGTTCTGTAAAACGTGGAAAAAAACCGGCGCTAAAAGCCGGCTGGTCCAGTATGGCAGCATTTTGTAACAAGGAGAAAGTCCCAGCCTGGCTGGCACGAGATGAAGTTTATGCGATGCAGGCCAGTGATAAATCAAATACTAGGAAGGGCAGCAAATACAGCCAGTACCTTGGCTATGTTGCTGAAGGTAGTAGCTCGGAGATTAAACAGTTCTATGCGCGTAAAAATTTATTATCGATACTTGGTGATTCCAAATTCATTGCAACCAGCAAGTCAAAAATGGAGCCGAATAAACCCAGAGGTCTTGGCAAGGGTAAGACTGCTCGGCTGCGGCCATCAATTAAAAAAGTTGTATCAGAAGTCGCCAGTCATTTTAAGGTTACTGAAAAAAGTATTTATTCAACTGCTCGCGGACCAGGCAGTAAAAATATTCCACGCTGGGTAGCCATGCATCTTTGCCAGGAGCTCTCGGCTGTGACCGTGCAGGACATCGCACAACGCTTTGGCCTGAAACGCTATGGCACTGTCTCGACAACCGTTGGCAAGTTGAAACAAGAGCTCAAGGCAGATGTAAAAATTTCCAGGGTTGTTCAAAGTCTGGTTAGACGCCTGAAAGCCTGAACTCTCTCAAAGGATTTGCACTTGTATTTCAGGGGCGTGCGTATACACTCCCCAGTATTCTTTATAGCTAAGACAAATTATGACAGCAGCCAGTCAGGGTAAAAAGCAGGACCATCCTCTGGATTTGATTCAGTTTCTGAAGGCCTTATATGAAGCGGGTCGAATCAGTAAGGAAGACTTACAGCTACTGGTCAAATCCCGTAAATCACCCAAGCAGCACGTGCTGGTCTTTATTGCTGAGAAGCAAATTGAAGATCTTAAAAACCCAGGCAAGACTCTGGACCTGGAGAGCCTAACCCAAATTCTGGCTGAGCACAGCGGGCAGGATTATTACCATGTTGATCCCTTGAGCATTAATGCGGCAAAATTGACGGAGGTCATGTCTCACGCTTTCGCCAAGCGCCATCAGATTATGGCGGTCAAAGTTGATGATGAAGAAGTTACCATTGCCAGCGCCGAGCCGGACATTTCTGCCTGGGAAGAAGACCTGCTTCAGGTAGTACGCAAACCTATCAAGCGCGTGGTAACTAACCCGCTGGAACTGGATGTGCCCTCCTACCTGACCAAGGCAGCCGTTATTGGTGTCATGGCACAGCGACTGGTGCAGTTAATGTGCCCACACTGCAAAGAGCCTACAGCGGTTGATAAGGCGTTGTGGGGGCATCTGGATGCAGCCTGGGAAGGCGGCGATATCCCGGAACAGGTATATGAATCAACAGGGTGTCGCGAGTGTCGTGATACCGGGTTCCATGGCAGGGAAGGTATTTATGAAGTCATGCCCTTGAGTGAGACCCTGCAATCCTATGCCGAAGACAAGGCTGATCTGCCAAAACTGCGCCAGCAGGCATATAGTGAAGGCATGTCCAGTCTCAGGCACAGTGGTGCTCTCAAAGTGGCAGCAGGAATAACCATGATTAACGAGGTTTTCCGGGTAGCACCAGAATCACATTAAGAAGAACAGGCAGTATTGAGTCAGGTTACTTAATGGAAACAATCACTTTTTCAGGTAGGCAAAAGTGAAAGTGTTGATTATCGGCCCATCATGGATCGGTGACATGGTGATGGCGCAAGCTCTTTTCAGGCAGCTAAAGCGCGATAACCCAGAGGTGGTCATTGATGTGCTGGCGCCAGACTGGACGCGAGAATTACTGACTCGCATGCCGGAAGTTAACATGGCCATTGTCATGCCAATCGGCCACGGTGAGTTGGCTATTGGTAAACGCCGTCAGGTGGGTAAAGCCTTGCAGGCACAAAATTATCAACAGGCCATTGTCCTGCCCAACTCATTCAAGTCTGCACTGGTACCTCTATTTGCTAAAATTCCCACACGCACGGGCTGGCGCGGTGAAGCCAGAAGCTGGTTACTTAATGATTGCCGGGTACTGGATCAACTGCGCTACCCATTAATGGTTGAGCGTTTTGTTGCCTTGGGCTTGCCAGCAAATGCATCCTTGCAATCGATGATGCTATGGCCGCAGCTAAGTGTTTCTGATGAACTGGAAAACACATTATCGACCTTAAAGCTGGATTCAGGCCGGGCTATCACCATATTTTGTCCCGGCGCTGAATTTGGTGCGGCCAAACAATGGCCGGAAAAACATTTCGCTGGGCTAGCGGAAAACCTGATCGATAAGGGACAGCAAATCTGGCTGATGGGTTCCAAAAATGATGCCCGGACAACAAAAAAAATCACTGACCTGGTGCAACCGGATTATAAAATGCATATTTTTGATCTGGCCGGATTAACCGGTATTGGTGAAGCGATTGATTTGATGAGCCTGGCGCAAACAGTGGTGAGCAATGATTCGGGCCTGATGCATATTGCAGCTGCACTTAACAAGCGACTGGTTGTCATATACGGCTCAACATCGCCGCAATTTACGCCGCCTCTGACCGACCAGGTGGAGATCTTAAATTTGAATTTACCCTGTAGTCCCTGCTTTAAAAGAGAATGTCCGCTGGGACATCTTGATTGCCTGAACCAACTGTCACCTGCTCTGGTAGCAGGTGCACTCGACAGGCTTCATGTCGGGGAGAAATTTACCTGATATGCATGTATTAATCGTCAAGGTATCTTCGCTGGGTGATGTCATTCATACCCTGCCGGCACTAACTGATGCCAGACGCGCTATTCCAGACATTACGTTTGACTGGGTGACGGAAGAAGCCTTTACCGAAATTCCAGCCTGGCACCCGGCGGTGAATAAGGTGATACCAGTTGCGTTTCGGCGCTGGCGTAAAAATATTCTCAGCATGTTTTTCAGCAGGGAATACAGAAGTTTTAAAAGCAGACTGAAAGCAACCCATTATGATTTGATTATTGATGCCCAGGGTCTGATCAAAAGCGGCCTGATCAGCTCCATAGCAAAGGGTAAAGTGACAGGTCTAGATAAAAACAGTGCAAGGGAAAAACTGGCAACACGTTTTTATGACCAGAGTTTTCAAGTTGATCGCCAGCAGCATGCGGTTGAAAGAACCCGACAGCTATTTGCCAAGGCTCTGGGATATAAGCTTGATGACCAAGAGCTGGACTATGGCCTGTCACGGAATCAATTCTCACCAGAACAAAAAGAACACCAAAAGAATTTGATCTTTCTGCATGGCACAACCTGGTCAACGAAGTTATGGCCGGAAAAATACTGGGCTGAACTAGGTAAAATAGCCAGTAAAGCGGGATACCAGGTTAAATTGCCATGGGGAAATGAAGAAGAGCAACAGCGTGCACATCGACTGGGTGCTGCAATCGAAAATGCTGAGATCATGAGTCGACTGAGCTTGAGTGAAATAGCCACACAGCTGTTGAAAGCTGATTTCATTGTGGCCGTGGATACCGGGCTGGCTCACCTGGCAGCTGCATTGAATTGTCCGACCGTTGCGCTTTATGGTGCCAGTGATGCAAACAAAACCGGCACATACGGACACAACCAGGTCCACTTGAGTACAACATTTTCCTGTAGCCCGTGCCTGAGTCGTAGTTGCAGCTATCAGCCTGAAAATTCAGAGTCAGCAGAACAGCATAATGATTTGTTGCCAAGCCCTCCCTGCTTTTCAACTATATCTCCTGAAATAGTCTGGCAACATATTGAGTCATTGAGGCAGCCTACCAGATGAAGATGAAATTTGCTTTTGCCCTGTTCAGTTATTTCCCCTATGGCGGATTGCAACAGGATCTGATGAAAATTCTGCAGGTATGCCTGAGCAGAGAAATATCCGTCACAATTTTTTGCATGGAATGGGAAGGGGAGATGCCAGAAAGTGCCCGAATAAAAATTTTTCCGGGGTCAGGCATATCCAAAGAGTCAAAACGGGAATCTTTTGTTGCAGATATGCTGGAGGCAACGATGGGTAAATTTGATCTGGTGCTGGGTTTCAACAAAATGCCAGGACTGGATTATTATTTTGCTGCGGATTATTGTTTTGCAGAAAAAGCCTTCAATGAGCGCTCTTTCTTATACCGCATAACTCCACGGGCAAGGCAGTATTTGGTATATGAAAAAGCAGTTTTTGGCAAAGATCAACAGACCGTGGCCTTATTGCTGTCGCCGCAACAGCGCGAAGAATTTTTCCGACATTATCAAACTGAACCTGAACGATTGATTCAGCTGCCTCCAGGTATTAAAAAAGATCGTATGGCTGGCAGTGATGCCCCGGCGATTCGTCGGCGCATGCGTTATGAACATGCAATAAGTAACGATGAATTTCTGGTTTTACAAATCGGTTCTGCCTTTAAAACCAAAGGACTGGATCGCTCTTTGCTGGCAATAGCTGCCTTGCCTGATGAGCTACGCAAGCGCACGCGCCTGATTGTGGTCGGCGAAGATAAACCAGACAAGTACATCAGGGAAGCTGAACGTCTTGGTATTGGCAGGCGTCTGAGAATACTTAAAGGCAGTGACGAAGTAGCAGAATTACTGCAAGCGGCAGATTTGTTGATTCATCCTTCCATAAAAGAAAGTGCCGGCATGGTTATACTGGAAGCCATTGTTGCAGGTTTACCGGTGTTGACCACAGCAAGTTGTGGTTATGCTTTTCATGTAGAAAAAGCAAACGCTGGCAGAGTGTGTGAATTGCCATTTAAGCAGGACGATTTGAACAAACAGCTGGAACAGATGCTGCTTAGTGATGAGCGCAGCAACTGGAAGCAAAATGGTATAAGGTACGGCAGGGAAAAGGACCTGTATTCCATACCGCAAACCACAGTAAATATATTGGTGCAGGCTGTCAGGTATTATTCAGATTAGTTGCTGCAGGCTTTCCAGCACCTTGTCAGGCGTTATGGCTTTCAGGCAACGATTGTTATAAATACAGCCAGTTTTGGTGCATTCCGCAGCACATGTTTCATTGCTTTTTAATACGATCGTGTCTTCTGACAGAGGGTGCCACAGGGCAACATCAGTAGGGCCAAATATCACACAGCCCTTTTTTCTCAGGGCAGCAGCCAGGTGAAAAGGGCCACTGTCATTACCAACGACAGCATCAACGATGGTAAACAGACAGGCAAGTTCAAACAGCGTAAGTTGATTGCATAAATCAATACAAGACAGGCCATTATAATGAGCATCAAGCTGCCCCCGTATGTCAGCATTGGCTTGTTGATCAGTCTGTCCAGCGCCAATCAATATACACTGGATTCCATTGGCATTGAGTAATGAGATTAACTCAGCAAAATTTTCAGCCGGCCATCTTTTAAAGTCTTTTGCAGCACTGGCATGAATGGCTATTACCTGGCTGTCTGGATTAACACCGATATTAAGCAATTTTTGTCTAAACGAATCCGGAATACTGTTAATCACGAGATTCAGATAAGAAGGTTTTTGAACCTGCAACCCAAGATGATTGAAGACATCTGCGAAACCATACCAGCGATGTTTGCGATCATCACTTCGTTTTGAGTAATCAATATCCAGCACATGATCATAGCCATGTTTATTGCGTTGTAGGTTGCTGCCCAGTTTGAATTTCGCACCTGATAACTGAGTTAGCCGGTGAGAGACGCTGTCCTCCTCTATATTAAAAGCAATATCAGCTTTGAAGCGACGTATAGTCATCAGGCAGTGCAGATAGAGTTTAATTTTGCCTAAAATCGAAGTCTGTTTTATTTCACGGCGCGGGTAGAACAATAATGTTTCAGGTGGAAAAGAATCCTGCAGCAATTCCTGATAGGCGGCATCAACTACCAGAAGAAATTGAATGTCAGTTTTATGACAATAGTCCAGGAATTGCTGAATGATGCCGCCGGCTTTTGAACCCACACAGATGTCTTCGTTGATGAAG
>JAYPJO010000016.1:0-10287 GCA_038128465.1 Gammaproteobacteria bacterium | reverse complement strand
GGGTCAAGCAGGACTATGCGTTTGTAGTCGGCGGGAATGGGTTTTGCATTTGCAAATGCTGCAGTCAAGATGCGAATAGTCCGGTTTGCCAGTCTGACAGGAATTCTACCTGAGTGAACTGACAAGTCCATGTATAATGACGGCAGGCAAAGTAAAGGTTCTCCAGATGCTTGAGCAAAAAAATATTCCAGTCAGTGTGTATGTCATCACCAAGAATGAAGAAGCCAATATTGTTAGATTGCTGGAGAACCTGAAAGTTTTTTCTGAAGTAATCATTGTCGACAGCGGCAGCACCGACCAAACGGTTGAACTGGCGAAGGCTTATGCAAACACTAAAGTAAGTTTTAATGAGTGGCCCGGGTTTGGTGAACAAAAAGCGTATGCCCTGTCTTTATGTAGTCAGTCCTGGGTACTTAATCTTGATGCAGATGAAACCCTGAGTGAAGAATTTATCAAAGAGGCTGAATTGTTGATTGCCCAGGATAACTATGTAGCCCTGCGTTGTACGCGCAAATTGTTACGCTGGGGGAATCGACCTCGAAGTTTTGGTAAAGATGAAAAATTGATTCGTCTGTTTAAAAAAGAAAACGGCCATTATGAAAGCAGACAGGTGCACGAAAGTATTACCATCAAAGGTAAGGTGCTGGAATCCCAGGCTGCGATTTTGCATCATGAAAATCTCACTTATTCACAACGGATTGAAAAAACCGTTTTTTATGCACGTCTGAAAGCCGAGGATAAATTTAACAAAGGTGATTCTGCCAGCATGCTAGTGGTTGTATTGATTTTCCCACTAAGCTTTATCCGCACTTATTTATTCAAAGGACATTTTCTTGATGGCTGGGGAGGAATCTTGACCAGCGTCAATGTAGCTTTTTATAACTATATGAAATATGCCAATTTGTGGGATATGCGCAAACGAACTCAGGATAAATGATATAAATTCGAAAACAGATGTGTAAAACCTGCATCGTGTTCAAGTCCGGCTTCAATAGTATAAACCTTGATAAAATTTTCCCTCTGGTTTTGTGAAATTTCCAGTTGGTTTAATAGCTTATTGATATCTTCGAAACGTATCTGATGGCTGGGAGTAGTTGTTAGACTTCTGATGTCTTCCGGATTTGTAATAATAAAATCATTTCCGTCATAGATTATTTTAGCAGGTTTGATTTCTTTAAAAGCAAAATTCTGTGTATGCAGCCGAACAAAAAATGCTGCGAGCTTTTCTATCGGAAAATGTGCTCTGACAATTTGGTCTAGCCCTTCACCCGCTACAGGGAAATAAGTAGCGGCAATATAATCTTCATTGCGAATTTTAAAAATATTATCAATGGTAATAGATGATATACCAGCCAGGCGTAATGCGCGGGCATTACTATCAAATAATTGCATGGGAGATTTTTCAAAAAATCGACGACCAGATACTGGCAGAATTCGGAATAAAGCCCCATTATCCAAGAGCCGGGTCATATTGCTTGCATGCAGTTCCTCAAGAATTCTGGAGCCTTCGGTCATTGTCTGAAAGTGTTGCTTATCCATTTTTTGAACAGAAGTTTTGGTCGCAATATAGGGGCTATCGGGTTTGCCTCTTTCCTGAGTTTTAAAACGTCTGTGAGTCCACATATATTGTGCGGGATATAAACGGATAACTTTTTCCAGTTGCTGATTCATGTAAGTTGTATCGGCAATATCATCACCAGTCGGGTAGTCATCCGGGAACGGATAAAATTCGATTTCATAAGTTCTGGCCTGATCATTACGGTGATGACGTACCAGCATAACAGGAGAATCATTAAATTTTGCCAGACGACAGGCGGCTGTGATGGTTGCCGCGGTGTTGCCAAAGAAAGGGGCAAATACAGAATGCTCCAGCCCATAGTCCTGGTCCGGGGCATACCAGATGATATTGTTCTTTTTTAAATGTCTGATAGTTCCCCTGATATCGTAACGATCGAAAACGCCATTGGTATTTTTAAGACGACCTCGCAACATGAAAGCATCGAACAAAGCGTTTTTATGTGGTCGATAAGTAACGGCAAAAGGGATGCTTAAAGAAACCAGGTTGGCGGAAAAATCCAGGGTTGTGTAATGTGCACCAAGCAGTACCACGCCTTTACATTTTTCCAGGGCAGCATCGATTACTTCGCGGTTTTTTATATCCAGCATGGACTGGAAATGTTTCGGGTTCCTGAACCAGCCAACAAGGGTTTCTATCAGGCCACGGCCATTTTCAATAAAACAGTCTTTAACCAGTTTTTCCTGTTCGCTACTGTTTAATTCCGGAAAACAAAGACTGATATTGGTGGCAACAATATAACGACGCTCCTTGGCGACACTGTGTAAAAACTTGCCGAATAAGGCGCCGGCATGAAGGCGTAAACGAAATGGTAAAAATGCAATAACACCCAGTAGGCCGAGCCCTATCCAGGTCGGCCAGTATTTTGGTGCAAGAAAAGCATGCAATTGTGGAACGTCTTGTTGGGACACAGTGTTATTTCATCAGGGATTTGGGTCATTCTATCAGAAGCAATATGCTATGATGCAGCTCTTTCAGAAGTTCGGATTATGAATAAGGCAGATAATGAAGCTCGACATACCTAGATTTGATACATGCAGAATTCTGGTTGTTGGTGATGTCATGTTAGACCGTTATTGGCATGGAGATACCTCAAGAATTTCACCGGAAGCGCCAGTTCCTGTGGTGAAAATAGACAATATTGAAGACAGCCCAGGCGGCGCTGCCAATGTTGCCCTGAATATCGCTGCTCTGGGTGCGGCATGTAATTTAACCGGAATAGTTGGAAATGATGCTGCTGGACAGTCCCTGCAACAGGCTCTGACAGCGGCAGGTATTGCCTGTGATTTTCAGCAATCGGATGAGCATCCAACAATTACCAAGTTACGCGTACTAAGTCATCACCAGCAGCTTATCCGGCTCGATTTTGAAAAAGCATTCAGCCAGCGTGATTCAGAAAACCTGAAGAGTAAAATAGAGAGCCTGCTGAAAGAAGTCGATCTGGTTATTTTCTCTGATTATAAAAAGGGTTCGCTACAGGATATCAGTGCCTTTATAGACTTGGTTAAAGCTACCGGTATACCGATTTTGATTGATCCCAAGGGTGAGGACTTCAGCAAATATAAAGGGGCCACTTTGTTGACCCCGAATTTGCATGAATTTGAAGCGATAGCAGGGTCCTGTGAGAGTGAAGAAGATCTGGTTAACAAGGCACGGCAATTAATTCGTGAACTTGAGCTAGAGGCCTTACTGGTAACCCGGGGTGAACATGGCATGAGCCTGATCCAGCCTGATGGCAATGAACTGCATTTTCCCGCTCGCAGCAGGGATGTGTTCGATGTCACCGGGGCAGGCGATACGGTAATTTCGGTGCTGGCAGCCGCAATGGGGGCCGGAAAACCTTTACCTGAAGCGGTAGCCCTGGCGAACATTGCGGCTGGTATAGCGGTATCAAAAGTTGGAACAGTGGCGGTCAGTGGACCTGAGTTACGCCGTGAAGTGCAACAGGATAGTGATAGTGGGCGTGGCGTAATGAGCCGAGAACAACTGTTACAGGCTGTTACAGATGCTAAAGCCAATGGAGAAAAAGTGGTTTTCACCAACGGCTGTTTCGATATTATTCATGCTGGCCATGTTGGCTATTTACAAGATGCCAAGCAGCAGGGCGACCGACTGATTGTTGCACTGAATGATGATGCCTCAGTAACGCGCCTCAAAGGAGCTGGACGACCGATTAATCCAATAGAAAGACGCATGGCAGTGGTGGCCGGTCTGGAAGCAGTTGACTGGGTAGCCAGCTTTGATGAGGACACACCAATTCCTCTATTGGAAAAACTACAGCCGGATGTGCTGATTAAAGGCGGTGATTACACTATTGATGAAGTTGTTGGTGCCGATATCGTTCAGGCCTATGGCGGGAAAATCAAGGTTCTTGCTTTTTTAGATGACTGTTCCACAACAGGGATTGTCGAAAAAATCCAGAAAGATAAAAGCTAGCTAGTCCTGCGTTAATATTTTTTTTGCTAAAGCGACATTGGTGTCCAGGTGAGCCGGATTAATAGTCCCTACGATCACGCTGGTTATGGCGCTTTGTGAAAAAATTAATTTCATGCTTTCTCGGACACCCTCATCGGAGCTGTTTACATGGCCGCTCATCAAGCCTTTTTTAACCAGCACACCTTTCCCAAGTTCATGCGCATGGTCGACTACTTCCTGATCCTGTTGTTCCAGATTGTAGGTCAGCATGACAACATCAGAAAGATCAACAGCCAGTTTACCTCCAGCAATTGTTTTTGTTGACATGCCAACCGCGCGGATGATTCCATCCTGCTGAAACCTTTTTAAGGTCTCCAGACAATCTGATTCCTTTAATATTTTTTCATCCTGGCCATCAGAATGTATGAGCACGATATCGATATAATCAGTTTTTAGGTGTTTTAAACTACGTTCAATACTCAAGCGTGTGTGTTCGGCACTGAAATCAAAATGGGATTCACCATTAATAAATTCTTCACCCACCTTGGTAGAAAGAATCCAGTCGTCACGCCTGTCTAAAAGCAAGCCAATTCTTTCCTCACTGCTGCCATAAGCTGGTGCCGTATCGATAAAATTAATACCAAGCTCTCTGGACTGGGAGAGAATATTTTTAATGGCATTATCATCAGGAATGGTAAAAGCATGCGGATATTTTACGCCCTGATCACGGCCAAATTTCACGGTGCCCAGGCCCAGAGCAGATATTTCCATGCCGGTATTGCCAAGAGGGCGCACAAAACTCATGACAACGCATCCCAGGGAGCGGCAGCAATGCCGGGACAACCCAGGCCGCTGTAGTCAGGATTCTGGTAAGACCCGGGACGTATGTTTTGTTGTGCGAGCATGTCGATGACCTGTTGGCCCAGGTTAGGCGCCAAAGTGAGTTTGCTTGGCCAGCAAAGAGCAATATTTTTGTGCTGATGAATACTGGCGGTTTCAGGCCGTCGACCATCTTTGGTGCGCGCTTCAGCACGATTGATCAAAAAGCTATGCCACTGGGCCTGTGAAAAATCACACCAGGGAAACAGTGCTGCAATTTTTGATTGGGCAATCCGGATGTGTTCAGCTGCAGGTTTATTAGCACCGCTTTCGGCAAGTTCACCTCCCAGATACCATGCTGTGCTGCCATCTTTGCAGGGGTGTGTGGTTAGCGTCACTTCCGGTGTAACAGTTAACTGATCCGCAACACAATGGACATGAATAGGATGTGGATGCTGATGCTTTATGATGGTCATTTGCAATGGGCGAAGTTGCATATGCATATCCTCAGGCAAATTTACACCATCAATTATTTTCGATAATAAGTCCTTGCTACCTTCGCCACCGGTAACAATTAATTGCCTGGCTTTTATACACCAGGTCTTACCCTTTTGCTCAAAGGTCAGGCTTTTAAATCCTCCTTCTGGGCTTTTCTCAACGCTCAACCAATCGCTGGGATGAAATATCCTTATATCAGTCTGATATGTTTTACTCAGGCAGTTTATGAGTGAAGGCACATCCAGCACAATGTCCTTTAACTCATAAAGAGGACCTTTAATATGTGACTGGAAAAATGCGGGGTAATTTTTTTCAGGTACAGTATTTACTTTTCCACGAAGTGCTTTGCTGCCAAGAAAAGCATTGAAGCGAGAGCGCAAACTATTTCTGGGCCACATGTAGTAGTGCTCAGAAAGCACATTGGTGCCGCGTAAATCAACATCGCCTTTGCCAGCCAGACAGCTTTGCCAGTGATCAGGCATGTCGGCTATGGCTTCACTGGCAGAATTTAAACTGCCATTGAGTGCGTATTTAATTCCACCGTGAATCATACCTTGTGAGGCGATAGTTTGGCCTGCCCCCAGACGATTTTTTTCCAAAAGCAGCGCGTCATAACCTTCGTTACGCAGACGGTTTAAAATCCAGAGGCCGGCAATGCCGCCACCAAATATCAAGACATCTTTTTCTATAACGTTGTCTATACCAGCGGGCATCAAAAAAATATTCTTGGTTAAACGATGAGGGCACAGTATACCAGTTAAATGGCATGGCATGGACAAGCGATAGGGGCTTACGTAATATTCCGCCCTGTGAATCTCACTTTCTACACGCTCATTTATTATTTAGCACTACCGTTTATATTTTTCCGGATGTGGCTGCGTTCTTTTAAGGATGTACGATATCGCCAACGCTGGTCGGAACGTCTGGGTTTTTATGATGGTTTTGAATTTAATATGAAAAACCCTGGCCTGGTTTTTCATGCAGTTTCAGTTGGCGAGTTGCATGCAGCAGTGCCGTTAATTCGTGCCTGCCAGCTGGCATTACCAGCATGGACCTTTACCATTACCACGACAACTGTCACCGGTTCTGCCCGGGTCACAGAGATTTTTGGTGACAGCGTGCAACATTGTTATTTGCCTTATGATACGCCAAGTGCTGTAAAGCGATTTTTTCGGGCAATAAATCCTCAGGCTCTTGTCATACTGGAAACCGAACTCTGGCCTAATCTGTTGTTAGCTGCTCTGCAAGCAAATTGTAAATTACTGTTACTGAATGCGCGGCTTTCACAAAAGTCCTTCCTTAAGTATCAAAAACACGCCAGCCTGGCAGCTAACATGCTGTCGGCTTTTGATGTCGTTGCTGCCCAGTTTCAGCATGATGCCGAACATTTCAGCCAGCTTGGTTTGCCAGAAAGCAAATTACAGGTGTGTGGCACCATGAAGTTTGATCAGGAGCTCGATGAGGAACAGATTCAATCTGGCAAGGCTTTAAAGGCAAAACTGTCACGCCCAGTTTTAGTGGCTGGCAGCACACGGGAAGGCGAAGAGGAAAAGGTGCTGGTCGCATTCAGACAGATGCAGGTTAGTATTCCCGATTTGCTTTTAATACTGGTGCCACGTCACCCTGACCGCTTTAAAGAAGTGGCAAACCTATTGAACACTCAAGGACAGCAATTTGCTCAACTCAGTAATAAGGAGGACATCACGCCAGCCACAAAGGTCCTGCTGGGCGATTCACTGGGTGAAATGCAGTTTTATTACGCTAGTGCTGACGTCGCCTTTGTGGGCGGATCACTGGTTGATACCGGATGTCAGAATATCATCGAACCGGCAGCGCTGAGATTGCCCATATTAACAGGCCCATCCCTGTTCAATTTTCAGGCAGTCAGTGAGTTGCTGATTAATGCAGGTGCAATGCAGACAGTTGCGAATGAGAACGAACTTGCGACAACTGCTGTGAAATTATTTCAGGATCAAGAACAATGCCGGCAAATGGGTAGCGCAGCCAGCGCCACAGTCACCCAACACCGTGGCGCTACCGAAAAACAACAACAGCTTATTCTTCAAGCCATTCATTCAGGTCAATAATGTCCTGCGGACTCAGTAGGCCGGCAGCCTGCTTCAGATTCAGGGTATTGATAACATAGGTGTAACGTGCGTTGGCATAGTCGCGCATGGATTGAAACAACAGACGTTGAGCAGTAACCACATCAACAATATTACGGGTGCCAGCTTCCAGGCCGGCTTCTGTTGCCTCCAACTGGCTTTGTGCTGAAAGAACAGCCTGGGCTCTTGCCGCAATTGTGAGCACATCATTCTCAACATTACGATAACTGTTGCGGGCACTTTGTGTGCTGGTGCGTTGTGTATTCAACAGGGCTTCTTCACTGGCATCCAGGTTGAAATAGGCCTGACGTTCTCTGGATTTGTTCAGGCCACCAGCAAAAATCGGAAAGCTGAAATTAAGGGTAACGTTGGCGTTTTCATTCACCGCATCACCACCACCGCCAGTCAGGTTAAAGAAGTTAATGCCGCCGGTTTCAATCCAGTTATATCCCGCTGAAATATCCAGTGTCGGGAACATCGCTGCCCTGGCTGCATCAGCATCATATTCTCTTGACTCAACAGTCAGGCGCGCAGCACGTACATCCAGGTTGTTCTGGTTTGCGGTCATCACCCACTCTTCCATGGTGCTGGGGACCAGCGGTTCAATCGGAAAGTCTTCACTCAGCGTTGAGACATTATCATGATTACGTCCCGTTATGGCCTCGAGGGCTTCATAACGCTGGTTCAGTGTGTTTTGTTCCACCAAGAGGTTAACCTGGGCCAGGTCGAAAGCCGCCTGGCTGTCGTAAACATCAGTGATGGGTACCAGGCCAACGGCAAAACGTTCTTCCTGTTGCTCGAGGATGCGGGCACTGGCCTCCAGCTCGGCTTCAAAGACCTCAACATTTTCCAGGCTGCGCAGCACATCAAAGTAGGCTCCTGCTACACGCTGAATCAGCTCCTGTTCGGAGCGTGCCAGATTGGTAGCTGCAGCTTCATCCTGTTTTTTTATGGATTGATAGGAATACCAGGCGTTGAAGTTCAGCAGATTCTGACGAATGTTTAATCCATAACTTTTTGAGTTAAATCCATTAGCATAAGAGTAGGCAGGGAAAAATGAACCTGGCGAGGCAGTTGCTGGACCTTGAGCCTGACGGGAGGTATTTGCTATTAAATCAACACTGGGTAATAACTGGGATAGACCCTGAGCTACATTGGTATGGGTGGCATTAAACTCGGCACGCGCCTGTCGAATTTGCGGGTCACCGGCAACAGCCAGGTTAAAAATTTCCAGTAAATCATCAGCATAAATCGGCTGAGAAAAGAAACCCAGTGCAAATAAACTCAGGCAAGATCTTTTAGCGCTTTTCATTAAGTCGACATAGGCGTTGAACATGTTCATTATTTCTCCGCTGCTTTTTATATTGGTGAATAAAGGGCTACTGAAGTAAGTATTAAAGTCTGTTTTCTCTACAAAAACATGATGACTTTGTGCTTCTAGGGCAGGTTAATTTCCTATAGCAACACAATCCTCTCCATTTCAGCGAGCTGATTATAACTGGAAGTAATAACCTTTTCTCCCTCCTGAAGGCATTCAGACTTGTGTAATAGGGCGGATTTGGATAAGGTTCCATGGTGGTTTGGCTATTTGCTCAGAGCCGCCATAACCCGGGTATGCAAATCAAAGGGAATTAGCAAACGAAGTTAAAGTTAATGACAGTAAAACAGTCTTATTCCATAGATCTCAGCGCACAAATGGCTGTTTGTGACGCTAATTTTATACGTATATTGCAATTGCTACCTAATCTTGATTTGGGGAACAGACGAGAAATCAACTTCTACCAGGCGCTATCACTTAGTAATCCTTCATGTTGGGCCACTGTTCTTGAAGTCGTTGAAAGTTTCAAGTATACGAGTACGATCAGGATTTCTCACATTGATGCAAACAATGTTGAAAAAACATCGGATTTGTTTTTTCAGCCGCCGGAGATGTTAATCAGAATTTATCATGATGCCAAAACTGCTGAGGTCGTCTCCTATCAACAGGCGCGGTTTTTCAAGGCGAAATATCCCTTACTGAATAAAAATATGTATCAGGCAGACGAAAAAGAACAAATTAATTTTTTTCTGGGCGAATGGTTAAGTTTTTGTCAGAAAGAAGGCATGTGCTCAAGCACTTCTCTGGCAGATAATTTACCAGCAAAAACTGCTGCGTAAGCAATATTGAATAATCCGGATTAATTGGATAAACGCTTGCCAAAAAACAATACAACAAAATCTTTTCGAGTTATCCAGATAACTGATCCGCATTTGTTTGCTGAAAAATCCATGGAACTTGTCGGCATGAATTGTGAAGAGGGCCTGACGGATGTTATTGAACTGGTCAAAGAGCATGAAGAGGAAATAGATTGTGTACTCTGTACCGGGGATATTGCACAGGATGCCAGCCAGGAAGCCTATAATCGCTTTGCTGAGCATATTAATGCACTCAATTCCAGGCAGCTATGGATACCAGGGAACCACGATATTGTTTCCAGCATGGAGCATGCACTAAGTGACAAACAGGAGGCACTGAAAAAAACGCTAAGGCTGGGGAACTGGGGCATAATCATGCTCAACTCCCGTGTAGAAGGCCACATTTATGGCATGTTGTCGGAGCAGGAGCTTAGCAATCTCAAGGCTACCCTTGAACAAATGCAAAGTGAAGACCGGCATATCCTTATTGCTGTGCATCACAACCCGGTACCGGTAAATGCCGAGTGGTTACAGAATCATTCTTTGCAGAATACAGATGAGTTTTTCAAGATTATCGATGCCTATTCTGGTATCAAAGCGGTCGTTTTTGGACATATACACCAGGATTTCAAAACGTCCAGGAAAAAAGTTTTAATGCTGGGTTCGCCTTCAACCAGTATTCAGTTTCACCCAGAACAT
>JAYPJO010000015.1:10395-20383 GCA_038128465.1 Gammaproteobacteria bacterium | reverse complement strand
TTTATCAGCAATCTAAGCCTGATTTGTCTTAAATCCCTCAACAGCCTGAAAATATTCACTTTCAGGGCCATACAAAGCTTGACACCAGGGGGTCGCATCCTTACAATTTCGGCTCTTTTTTTCGCGGTGGAAAGGGTGTGCCCTGCCCATCGTATGAAAAGTGTTCTTTAACAATGTACAGGAGATGTTGGTCGAATGCAGAACCAGCGAATTAGAATTCGGCTTAAAGCCTTTGATCATGGGCTTATTGATAAGTCTACACTGGAAATAGTAGATACGGTAAAACGTACTGGTGCCCAGGTGAAAGGTCCTATTCCTTTGCCAACGCGCAAAGAACGCTTCACTGTGCTTATTTCACCTCACGTGAATAAAGATGCACGTGACCAGTATGAAATTAGAACACATAAACGTCTTCTGGATATTGTTGAACCAACGGAAAAAACCGTTGATGCATTGATGAAACTGGATCTGGCTGCTGGTGTAGAAGTGCAGATCAGTCTCGGTTAGGAATTTAAGGGTGTCAGAGTATCTTGCTTTGACACCTTTTTTATACAAAGCAGTAAAGTAAGTAGTAAGTGTCTGCCTTTCGAAGAGCTGGCACTTTAAATACAACAAGTAGTTATCCCTCCGGCAGACAGCAGGCGGGAAGCAAAACATAACATGGTGTAATGCGTAAGCAGCCATAGTGGGTTAAAGCCCCATACACGATGAGGTTATTAAAATGTCGATTGGCTTAGTCGGTCGAAAAAGCGGGATGACCCGCATTTTCACCGAGGCAGGGTCCTCTATACCCGTAACAGTTGTGGAAGTACTTCCCAACCGAGTAACACAGATCAAGACAGTTGAGGCTGATGGCTATAGTGCCATTCAGGTAACAGCTGGATCGGTCAAGTCTTCGCATGTTTCAAAATCTGAGGCAGGGCACTTTTCCAAAGCAGGTGTAGATGCTGGCAGAGGTCTCTGGGAATTTCGTGCCGATGCAGAAGAACTGGCAGAGCAGGAATTGCTGGCCGGATCTGAACTGACTGTAGAAAAATTTGAAGCAGGTCAGAAAGTTGATGTCACCGGCACCTCAAAGGGTAAGGGCTATCAGGGAGTTATTAAGCGGTATAACTTCCGTATGCAGGATGCTACTCATGGTAACTCACTATCTCACCGCGCGCCCGGCTCAATCGGCCAGTGCCAGACGCCTGGCAGAGTATGGAAAGGCAAAAAAATGTCTGGTCACATGGGTAATGCCCGCGTTACTTCGCAGGGGCTTGAAGTGGTTAAAGTTGATAGTGACAACAATCTGCTGATGATCAAAGGTGCAGTGCCGGGAGCTACCGGGTCTGATGTGATCATTTCTCCAGCAATTAAAGTCAAGTCTTCAAGGGGGTAGGCAATGGATATTAATGTTGCAGCACCTGGCAAGAAGACCAGTAAAAAAGTTTCAGTTTCTGATGAGAGCTTCGCTAAAGAGTTCAATGAAAGCCTCGTACATCAGGTAGTAGTTACCTATATGGCGGGTGGTCGCCAAGGTTCAGTCAAGCAAAAGACCCGTTCAGAAGTAAATGGTGGGGGCAAGAAGCCATGGCGTCAAAAAGGAACCGGCCGTGCAAGATCCGGAACCACCAGAAGCCCGATCTGGCGCTCAGGTGGTGTCACCTTTGCTGCAAGACCCCAGGACCACTCCAAGAAAATCAATAAGAAAATGTATCGCGGCGCACTTCGCTGCATCCTTTCAGAACTAATCCGCCAGGAACGTCTCCTCATCGTTGATGAATTTACAGTAGAAGATCACAAGACCAAAGGTCTGGTGCAGAAGCTGTCTGAATTTGATTTGAAGGACGTGTTAATTGTCAGCGAAGAAATCGATAAAAATCTGTATCTGGCATCCCGTAATCTTTACAAGGTTGATGTGCGTGATGCAGCAGCTGTTGATCCTGTCAGTTTGATTGGTTTTGACAAAGTATTAATGACAGTGCCTGCACTGAAGAAAGTAGAGGGGATGCTGGCATGAATCAGGAACGCATATTAACCATTATTCTTGGACCACATATTTCTGAGAAAACCTCGATTATTTCTGAAGTGAATAATCAGGTCAGCTTTAAAGTGGCTAAAGATGCTACTAAACCAGAAATCAAGGAAGCGGTAGAAAGCCTGTTTAATGTGCAGGTTAAAAATGTACAGGTTTTGAATGTTAAGGGTAAATCCAAGCGCACGGCACGCGGGAAGATCCGCCGTCGCTCTGACTGGAAAAAAGCCTATATTAGATTGGAGCAGGGTCAGGAAATTGATTTTGCTGAACTGGGTTAAGAGGTAGGAGAAGATAATGTCAGTTATAAAAAGTAAACCTACTTCACCGGGTCGTCGATTTGTAGTCAAGGTCGTAAACCCTGATCTGCATAAAGGTCAGCCCTATGCGCCTTTGCTTGAAAAGAAATCCAAGAAAGGCGGTCGTAATAATGCCGGACGTATCACCACAAGACATGTTGGCGGTGGTCACAAGCAAAAATATCGCATTATTGATTTCAAGCGTAATAAAGATGGTATACCGGCGGTTATTGAGCGTCTGGAATATGATCCAAATCGTTCTGCCAATATCGCATTACTCAAGTATGCTGATGGTGAGCGCCGATACATTATTGCGCCGGCGAAAGTAAAAGCCGGAGATGAAGTGATTTCCGGTTCAAGCGCGCCCATGAAGCCAGGTAATTGCCTGCCGCTGAGTGATATTCCGGTAGGTAGCACGGTCCATTGTATTGAACTGAAACCCGGTAAGGGTGCACAAATGGCCCGTAGTGCCGGAACTTCAGTGCAACTGGTTGCGCGCGAAGGCCAATATGCGACCTTGCGTTTACGTTCAGGCGAAATGCGTAAAGTGCTGTCTGATTGCCGTGCAACGCTTGGTGAAGTTTCAAACAGTGAACACAGTCTGCGTTCACTCGGCAAAGCAGGCGCCAAACGCTGGCGCGGGGTTCGACCAACAGTAAGAGGTGTTGCAATGAACCCGGTAGATCACCCACATGGTGGTGGTGAAGGCAGAACTTCTGGTGGTCGGCATCCGGTTTCACCATGGGGTACGCCAACCAAGGGTTACAAAACCAGAACCAACAAGCGCACGGATAATATGATTGTCCGTCGCAGAAATGCTCACAGATAAAGGTAGGTAGAACAGTGCCAAGATCACTAAAAAAAGGGCCTTTTATAGATCTTCATTTACTGAAGAAAGTACAGGTTGCTGCTGAGAATAATGACAGAAGACCAATAAAGACCTGGTCCAGACGTTCCATGGTTTCTCCGGAAATGCTTGGATTGACTATTGCTGTTCATAATGGTCGTCAGCATGTCCCTATCCTGATATCAGAAGACATGGTTGGACATAAACTGGGTGAGTTTGTGGTAACACGCACCTATCGTGGTCATGCAGCTGACAAGAAGGCTCGCTAAAACGATAAGCAGAAAAACAAGTAACAGGTTTTGAGGCATAGAAGATAATGGAAGTTACAGCGAAATTAAAAGGTGCAAACCTTTCAGCACAGAAAGCACGACTGGTGGCAGACCAAATTCGTGGACTTGGTGTTGAGGCCGCGCTGGAAATATTGACCTTCAGTCCAAAAAAAGGGGCTGATGTGATTAAGAAAGTATTGGATTCGGCCATAGCCAATGCTGAGCATAATGAGGGTCTGGATATTGATGAGCTGCGTGTCAGCACTATTTATGTTGACGAAGGCACAACATTGAAAAGAATACGACCCCGGGCAAAAGGCCGGGCCGACAGGATTTTAAAACGTTATTGCCATATCACGGTTAAAGTCGCTGATGACAGCGAAAACTAGGACAACTGGAGAGAAGGGGTAAACATGGGGCAGAAAGTACACCCAACAGGTATAAGACTCGGGATTGTTAAAAAACATACATCAGTCTGGTATGCCAGTGGTAAAGATTATGCGGATCATCTGTTACAGGATATGGAAATTCGCGATATGGTGAAAAAGAAGCTGGCAGCAGCCTCTGTTTCACGTGTTGAGATTGAACGTCCGGCACAAACTGCCAGAGTTACCATTTACACAGCCCGCCCCGGCATCGTGATTGGTAAAAAAGGTGAAGATGTTGAAAAACTGAGAGCCGAGTTGACCGTAAAAATGGGTGTGCCAGTACATATCAATATTGAAGAAATTCGCAAGCCGGATCTGGATGCGCAACTGGTTGCCGATAGTGTTGCTCAGCAACTTGAACGTCGTGTCATGTTCCGCCGCGCCATGAAACGGGTTATGCAAAATGCTATGCGTCAGGGGGCTGAAGGTATCAAGGTGCAGGTTAGCGGACGTCTGGGTGGTGCTGAAATTGCACGCTCCGAGCGTTATCACGAAGGTCGTGTGCCCCTGCATACCTTGCGAGCAGATATTGATTATGCCACCAGTGAAGCCCTTACAACATACGGCATCATTGGTGTGAAAGTCTGGATATTTAAAGGTGAGGTTTTCAACTTCAATGAAGAACCTGCTGTGATAGAAAGCAAATAATCAGGCTGATTGAAAATTACAGAAAAGAGTTAAGTAAGAGGAAGGCGAGAGATGTTACAACCGAAGCGAACAAAATTCCGCAAGCAGATGAAGGGCCGAAATCGTGGCCTGGCTCATCGCGGTAGTACAGTGAGTTTTGGCGAATACGGTTTGAAGGCTTTAGACCGCGGCCGTTTAACTGCTCGTCAGATTGAGGCGGCACGTCGCGCCCTGACCCGACATGTAAAACGTGGTGGAAAAATCTGGATACGTGTCTTTCCAGACAAGCCTATTACCAAGAAGCCACTTGAGGTTCGCCAGGGTAAAGGTAAAGGTAGCGTTGAATACTGGGTGGCCCAGATTCAGCCGGGCAAAGTGCTGTTTGAGATTGAAGGTGTGAGCGAAGAATTGGCTGAAGAGGCATTTACTCTGGCGGCTGCAAAATTACCGTTCGCAACCAAGTTTGCTAAAAGGGTGGTGATGTAATGGCCGGATTGGATACGACAGAACTTAGAGAAAAATCTGTTGATGAACTCAATGAAATCCTTGAGGGATTGTTACGTGACCAGTTCAACCACAGGATGCAGAAATCAACGGGGCAGTTGAACCAGACGCATTTGATGGCTGCGGTAAGAAAAGATATTGCCAGAGTAAAAACTCTGTTAACTGAAAAAGCAGGTTCATAAGAAATGACAGAAACTACAGAAACAAAACGTGCACGGACTGCCAGCGGTAAAGTCGTCAGTAATAAAATGGACAAAACTGTGACAGTTCTGGTGGAAAGACGTGTGAAGCATCCAGTGTATGGGAAATATGTTACCAAGTCTTCAAAATTGCATGCCCATGATGAAGCTAATGAATGCATGCCTGGAGATACTGTGACAATCAAGGAAGTCCGACCCGTGTCCAAATTAAAATCTTGGGCTCTGGTGTCTGTGGATGAAAAAGCAGTTCAGGTTTAAACAAACAGTTTAAGAAATATACGAAACAAGATAGCCAAGCAAGTAAAGATAGAAAGAGGCGCGGAGAAGGTAAATGATTCAGACAGAATCTTATTTGGAAGTAGCGGATAACAGTGGTGCTAGACGTGTCATGTGCATCAAGGTTCTGGGCGGCTCTCACAGACGTTATGCCAGAGTGGGTGATGTCATCAAGGTCACTGTAAAAGAGGCTATCCCAAGAGGCAAGGTGAAAAAAGGACAAGTGTTAAATGCTCTCGTTGTGCGCACCAAAAGCGGAGTCAGAAGGCAGGACGGTTCGTTAATTAAATTTGATGACAACGCAGCGATTTTATTGAATGCACAGGATGCACCAATTGGAACTCGTGTATTCGGTCCGGTAACCCGTGAGTTACGTAATGAGAAATTTATGAAAATTATTTCTCTGGCACCAGAAGTTTTATAGCAACAGGACAGCAGAAGAAGTAATAGAGGTTGAGATCAGGTTAATGCAAAAACTGAGAAGAGATGATGAAGTGATTGTGATTGCCGGCCGCGATAAAGGCAAACGGGGCAAGATCACTCGTGTGTTGAAAGATGGCCGCTTGATTGTTTCTGGAATAAACATGATCAAGCGTCATACTCGCCCCAATCCAAATATTGGACAGCAAGGCGGTATTGTAGAAAAAGAAGCCGGTATTCAGGTTTCTAATGTCGCTATTTTCAATCCCAAATCAGAAAAAGCTGATCGTGTTGCTTTTAAAGTTGAAGAAGATGGCAGCAAAATTCGTATTTTTAAATCTGACAGCTCTCCGGTTGATTAATGCCGGGCATTTAAGAGTTAAGAGATAGCATGATAAACAGGTTAAAAAAATGGCTCGATTAAGAGATTTATACAGAAACGAAGTTGTACCGGAACTGACAAAACAGTTCTCGTATAAAAACCCTATGGAAGTGCCAAAAGTAACTAAAGTGGTACTGAATATGGGTAATGGTGACTTTGGTGATAAAAAAGTACTGGAAAATGCCTTGAATGATCTAACTCAGATCAGTGGTCAAAAACCGATTGTGACCAAGGCGCGTAAATCCATTGCCGGCTTTAAAGTTCGTGAAGGCTGGCCAGTTGGCGCCAAAGTGACTTTGCGTGGTGTGCGGATGTATGAGTTTCTGGATCGTCTGGTCAGTATTGCAATACCTCGTATTCGTGATTTTCGTGGTCTGAGCCCTAAATCATTTGATGGTCGAGGCAACTATGCGCTGGGTGTGAGTGAGCAGATTATTTTTCCTGAAATTGATTACGACAAGATTGATACATTGCGCGGCCTGGATATTACGATAACGACCACTGCAAAAACTGATGAAGAAGGTCGGGCTTTGCTAAGAGCAATGCAGTTTCCACTGAAAGGTGGTGAAGCGGCGCAGGCTTCTTAACATAACAGACAAAGAAATAGATAAAGAGATACAAGAGGAACGTGTAGATGGCTAAAGCATCGATGATCGCAAGAGAAGAAAAACGCAGTAAAATGATTGCCCGTTATGCTGAAAAGCGAGCGGCTTTAAAAGCAATCATTAACAGTGTTACAGCTTCTGATGATGAGAAATGGGAAGCACAGATCAAGCTGCAGAAATTACCGCGCGATGCCAGCCCGGTAAGACAGATGCGTCGTTGCCAGTTAACAGGTCGACCACATGGTGTGTTCAGAAAATTTAAATTGTGCAGAAACAAATTACGAGAAGCTGCAATGCGTGGCGATGTGCCAGGTTTAACCAAGGCCAGCTGGTAAGCGCCTCGGCGAGATTAGGAGATAGAAAAGCATGAGTATGTCTGACCCAATAGCGGATCTTCTGACCAGAATCAGAAATGCCCAGTTGGTACAAAAAGAAACGGTTGATTGCCCGGCTTCGAAAATAAAACTGGCTATCCTGGATGTATTGAAACAGGAAGGCTATATCAATGACTACAAAGTCAATGAAGACCTGGTCAAACCTGTCGTGACGGTTGATCTTAAATATTTTAATGGCAAGGCAGTAATTGAAGAGTTGCACAGGGGAAGCCGTCCTGGTCTGCGTCAATATGCCAGTAGTGAAGACATGCCTCAGGTACGTGCAGGACTAGGTGTGGCGATTGTATCGACCAACCAGGGTGTGATGACTGGTAAGGCTGCAAGCCAGGCCGGAATTGGTGGCGAAGTACTTTGCACCGTTTTTTAAATTATAGAATTGATTAGAGCAAGCTTATGTCCAGAATAGCAAACAGCCCAGTAGATTTACCCAGCGGTGTTGAAGCCAACATAGCTAATGGTCTGGTTTCCATAAAAGGCAGCCAGGGATCGCTTGAACTCGCTCTGCATGAACTGGTTGATATTGTTAATGAAGATAATCAACTGAAGTTAAAGGCCAAAAATAATGAGAAGAACTCTATTGCTATGGCCGGTACATTTCGTGCGCTGGTAAATAACATGGTTATTGGGGTCAGCCAGGGTTTTGAGAAAAAACTGACCCTGATTGGTGTTGGTTATCGAGCCAAGGCTCAGGGAAAATCCTTAAATCTGGTTGTTGGTTATTCGCATCCGATTGATTACCAGTTACCAGAAGGCGTGACAGCCGAAACACCCAGCCAGACTGAAGTTGTAATAAAAGGTGCTGATAAACAACTCGTTGGCCAGGTAGCTGCTGAAATCAGAAAATTCAGGCCACCTGAGCCATATAAAGGCAAAGGTATCCGTTACGAGGATGAATACGTCTATCGTAAGGAAGCTAAGAAGAAATAAGACAGGCTAAGTTAAAGCTTACTGAGGCAAGAGAAGAGCAATGAACGAAAAAAAGAAATCGCGATTACGCCGGGCTAAAAGAGCACGTGCAAAAATTAGCGAATTACGCGTCAACCGGTTAACTGTTTATCGCAGCCCGCGTCATATTTATGCGCAGATTATTTCTCCAGACAATCAGGTTTTGGCGGCAGCATCTTCTCTGGGTGCCAAAAAGTCCGGAAATGTTGAGTCTGCTGCTGAGATTGGCAAACAGATTGCGGAAAAAGCAAAAACAGCCGGCATTACTAAAGTTGCATTTGATCGAAGTGGCTATCAGTACCATGGCAGAGTTAAAGCATTGGCCGATTCAGCACGTGAAAACGGGCTGGAATTTTAATCGCAAAGTCAGAAAAGCGGATTTAAGTATATGGCATTAAAAAACGAACAAGCTAAAAACGAAGAAGGGTTACAGGAAAAACTAATCCAGGTTAATCGCGTGGCCAAGGTTGTTAAAGGTGGTCGTATTTTTGGTTTTACGGCATTAACAGCAGTTGGTGATGGTAATGGCCGGGTTGGCTTTGGTCGTGGAAAAGCACGTGAAGTGCCCTTGGCTATTCAAAAAGCGATGGAAGCTGCGCGCCGTAACATGATTTCTGTAAAACTGGATGGCGGTACCCTGCAATATCCGGTTAAAGCCAGGCATGGTGCTTCCAACGTTTATATGCAGCCTGCATCGGAAGGTACTGGTGTTATTGCCGGTGGTGCCATGCGTGCCATTCTTGAACTGGCAGGTGTACATAATGTACTGGCGAAATGTTATGGCTCAACCAATCCTGTAAACGTAGTACGAGCTACATTCAAGGGCTTGCAACATATGCGTTCTCCGGAAGAAATAGCTGAGAAGCGTGGCAAAAAAATAGAAGAAATTGTTGGTTAATTTATTTAAGAAGAACAGGTAAGCAGTGATGGCAGCGAAAACAGTAAAAGTGACCCTGGTAAAAAGCCCGATTGGTGCTTTGCCAAAACATAAGGCCTGTGTAACAGGTCTGGGACTGCGCCGACTGCGTCATCAAGTAGAGCTGGAAGACACTGCGGCTATACGTGGCATGATTAATAAAATCCGTCACCTGATTCAGGTGGAGGGAGAGTAGTAATGAGACTGAATACTATAAATAATGTTCCAGGCGCAAGCAGTGCCAAAAAAAGAGTTGGTCGTGGTATTGGCAGTGGCCTGGGTAAGACTGCGGGTCGAGGACACAAAGGTCAGAAGTCGCGTTCAGGAGGTACTGTCAAGCCGGGGTTTGAAGGCGGACAAATGCCCCTGCAGAAGCGTTTACCCAAGTTCGGTTTTTCCTCACGGGTAGGCATGGTAACTGCTGAAGTACGGACTTCTGAATTAAACAAGGTTGATGCAGATGTAATAGATCTGGCTGCGCTGGAAAAAGCGGACATCATCAATCGCAATATTAAACGTGTGAAGGTGATGCTGTCCGGTGATGTGACAAAGGCAGTAACGCTGAAAGGGATACGTGTAACCAAAGGTGCCAGAGCCGCGATAGAAGCAGCTGGTGGCAAGATCGAAGAGTAGAAGAATAGAAAAAATGGCAAAAAAAGGTGTAGCACAAGCTGGCATGCAAGCCGGCAGAGGCGACGGTCTGGCGGAATTGAAAGCCAGATTGCTGTTCGTGCTGTTTGCTATTTTTGTCTATCGTATTGGTACCCACATCCCTGTTCCAGGAATCAATCCGGATCAGCTGCAAGCCCTTTTCAATCAGAATCAGGGTACTTTTCTGGGGCTGTTCAATATGTTTTC
>JAYPJO010000015.1:2697-10385 GCA_038128465.1 Gammaproteobacteria bacterium | reverse complement strand
ACATTACATCATCTATTATCATGCAATTACTCACGGCTACAACGCCTTCACTTGAGCAGCTGAAAAAGGAAGGTGAATCAGGTAGGCGTAAAATCAGTCAATATACTCGTTACGGTGCACTGTTATTTGCCAGTGTGCAGGCTATCGCCCTGACCACCGGACTACTGGCCCCAATATCATTCGAGCCTAATTTCAGTTTCTATTTTACAGCGGTTATTTCGCTGGTAACCGGAACCATGTTTTTGATGTGGCTGGGAGAACAGATAACTGAACGTGGTGTCGGAAATGGCATTTCACTGCTGATTTTTGCCGGTATTGTTGCAAGTCTGCCAGCAGCAGTCGGCCAGGCACTGGAACAGGCAGCTGAAGGTCAGATTCAACCCCTGGCCCTGTTTGTAGTTGCAGTCATTGGTGCAGTAGTCATAGCCTGTGTGGTTTTCGTTGAACGAGCACAGCGCCGAATTACTGTTAATTATGCGCCTCGACAGCAGGGTCGCAAAATGTATCAGGGGCAATCCAGCCATTTGCCTTTGAAAGTGAATATGGCGGGCGTGATTCCGGCGATTTTTGCCAGTACATTTTTGATTTTTCCACAATCACTGGGTACCTGGTTTGGTAATAATGAAGGTTATGAATTTCTGGCTGATATCGCCCTCATACTCGGACCGGGACAGCCTTTGAATGTGTTGTTATTTACAATTTTGATTGTGACTTTCTGTTTCTTCTATACCTCTCTTGTTTTTAATCCCAAGGAGATTGCAGATAATCTGAAAAGATCAGGTGCTTTTATTCCGGGTATTCGTCCAGGAGAACAGACAGCAAATTATGTTGATAGTGTGATGACACGTCTGACTATGTTTGGTGCAGCTTACATCACTATTATTTGTTTGATGCCACAATTTTTACAGACATCTGCCAATGTGCCTTTCCAGCTTGGAGGCACATCATTATTGATTGTGGTTGTGGTATGTATGGATTTTATGGCTCAGGTGCAATCACATCTGATGTCGCATCAGTATGAATCATTGATGAAAAAATCCAATATCGGCTCATTCAGACGTTAGATGATATAGAGCCAAACAGGAATTCAGGAGTAGGACAATGAAAGTTAGAGCTTCAGTAAAAAAGATGTGCCGGAATTGCAAAGTTATTAAACGCAATGGCACTGTGCGCGTAATTTGCAAAGAACCCAGACACAAACAGCGTCAGGGTTAGCAGATTACGCAGCTTGATTTTGATGGTCTCAGAGTATAAGCTATCGCGCCTTTTTGCTCATGGATCATCAAGAATTATTAGTTTTAAGTAATTGAATTTATTGATAAAAAATTAACTAAGATAAGCAAAATAAAAAGAGAATTGGAGTAAAGATATGGCCCGTATTGCCGGAGTCAACATCCCAGATAATAAACATGTAGTTATCTCACTGAGTTATGTCTATGGCATTGGTTCGACCACTGCCAGGCAGCTTTGTGAAGCTACAGGTATCGCGCCGGAAACTAAAGTCAGTGAGCTGAGTGAAGAAGCACTTGATTCTCTGCGTAGCGAGATTACCAAACTGAATGTTGAAGGTGATTTACGTCGTGAAGTGTCAATGAATATCAAACGCTTGATGGACCTGGGGACTTATCGAGGCATCCGTCATCGTCGCAGCCTGCCGGTTAATGGGCAACGTACGAAAACCAATGCCAGAACCCGGAAAGGGCCTCGTAAACCAATTCGAAATTAACGAATTAAAATTAAGGTATAAAGTTAATGGCTAAACCTGCAGCACAAGGGCGAAAAAAAGCAAGATCATCAGTTTCTGATGGTGTAGCTCATATTCATGCTTCTTTTAACAACACTATTATTACGATTACAGATCGCCAGGGGAATGCTCTGAGTTGGGCAACTTCCGGTGGCTCTGGTTTTCGTGGTTCCCGTAAAAGTACACCTTTTGCTGCACAGGTTGCTGCAGAGCGTGCAGGTAAAACTGCGATTGAACTTTATAGTCTGAAAAACGTTGATGTCAGGGTAAATGGACCTGGTCCAGGCCGTGAATCAGCAGTACGAGCATTGAATGCCTGCGGTCTTAAAGTCAGTAATATCACTGATGTTACGCCAATTCCGCATAATGGATGTCGGCCTCCCAAAAGGCGCCGCGTATAAACTGCTAGTAGTCAGAAAAAGAATACAGGAGAGTAAGTTATGGCCCGTTATATAGGCCCAAAATGTAAATTATCCAGAAGAGAAGGCACTGATCTTTTTCTGAAGAGTGGCGTACGTTCTCTGGAAGATAAATGTAAGGCTGAAGCTATTCCTGGCCAGCATGGACAACGTCGTACACGGCTGTCTGATTATGGTGTGCAATTACGCGAGAAACAGAAGGTTCGCCGTATGTACGGTATTCTGGAAAAACAGTTTCGCTCCTATTACAAGGAAGCTGCGCGTTTAAAAGGTGCTACTGGTGAAAACCTGTTACAGCTTCTGGAAAGCCGTCTAGATAACGTGGTTTACCGTATTGGTTTTGGCTCTACCCGTTCTGAAGCCAGACAACTGGTTTCCCATAAATCAATACTGGTTAATGGCGAGGTAGTTAATATCCCTTCTTATCAGGTTCAGGAAGGTGATGTGGTTTCTGTACGTGAAAAAGCCAAGGAGCAATTACGTATTAAATCGGCACTTGATCTTGCAGCTACCCGGGCTCCGGCCGAATGGATTGATGTAAATGTCAGTAAACTGGAAGGTCAGTTCAAGCAAAAACCTGATCGCAGTGAGCTGCCTGCTGAGATAAATGAGAGCCTGATCGTCGAGCTTTACTCGAAATAAGCCTCATAACTGAATTATAAAAATTTTATTATTAACTAAGCCAAACATAAGAGGAACTTCATGCAGATTTCGCTAGCAAACTTTCTGACACCTCAGGTAATCCAGGTAGAGGAATTAGACAAGTATCGTTCCAAGGTGGTTCTTGCGCCGCTGGAAAGAGGTTTTGGTCATACTCTGGGTAATGCCCTGAGAAGAATTTTATTGTCTTCAATGCCAGGTTTCGCGGTTGAAGAAGTAGAAATAGATGGAGTTGTGCATGAGTACAGCACTATCGAGGGTGTACAGGAAGATGTCATTGAAATCATTCTTAACCTGAAAAGTCTGGCTATTGCATTAAATTCCCAGACTGAAGTGGTTCTTAGTCTGAGTAAATCTGGCAAAGGCCCAGTCACAGCAGCAGACATCACACTTGATCATGATGTCGAGATAGTCGACCCTGACCACCTGATCTGTAACCTGAATGAAAATGGATCCATTAATATGCGTATTAAAGTGGGTTCAGGTCGGGGCTATGTGCCTGCAGATTCCAGAGTTAGTGATGAAGATGAAACACGCTCTGTTGGCAAACTATTACTAGATGCATCTTATACACCTGTCAATCAGGTTACCTATAGCGTTGAAAATGCTCGCGTGGAACAGCGTACTGACCTGGACAAACTGATTCTGGAGCTGGAAACTAATGGTACCCTGGATGCCGAAGAGGCAATTCGTCAGGCTGCAACTATTCTGCAGCATCAGTTGAGTGTTTTTGTTGATCTGCAAAGTGATGTGGTTAATGAGCCTGAAGAAGCTGAAGACAAGATTGATCCGATCCTGTTGCGTCCTGTAGATGATTTGGAACTGACCGTTCGATCAGCTAATTGTCTGAAAGCTGAAAACATTTACTATATCGGTGACCTGATTCAGCGAACTGAAGTTGAGTTATTGAAAACACCAAATTTGGGTAAAAAATCACTGACAGAAATTAAAGACGTGCTGGCCTCAAGAGGACTTTCTCTGGGCTTGCGTCTGGAAAATTGGCCGCCTTCTAGCCTTAAAGGTGACGAGCGAGCCGCTTAATGAAAAGGAGCTATTGCGCTCGGCAATCCAGCGTTGAAAGAAAAATTTAATCGGTCGCTTACTAAAACAGTAAGCTCTCTCAAAAATTTTACTTTCGCCTGGCTTAGTCATCGCTCATAAAGCTCTTAATGTGAAAAGATAGCGACAAAATATACAGAAAGTTTTAGAGAAAAATTAAAAATTAATTAGGAATTGCAGTCATGCGTCATCGTCACTCAGGACGTCAACTTAACAGAAACAGCAGTCATCGTCAGGCAATGTTCCGAAACATGACTTCGTCTCTGGTTGAGCACGAAATTATTAAAACCACCCTGGCCAAAGCCAAGGAGTTAAGGTCTTATGCTGAGCCATTAATAACATTGGCTAAACAGGACAGTGTGGCTAATCGACGGTTGGCATTTGATCGTGTTCGTAATAAAGCAACAGTGGGTAAACTGTTTACTGAGTTGGGTCCCCGTTATCAGGAAAGACCTGGCGGATATTTACGCGTCATTAAATGTGGTCTGCGTGCGGGCGATAAAGCGCCAATGGCTTACGTGGAATTGGTTGATCGTCCCATGGAAGATTTTGATGCTTACGATGATGACTATGAAGATTATAGTGAAGAGACCGAAGCTTCTGAGGTAATTGAAGAAGTAGCTGAAGAAGCAGCGGAAGAAACAACCGAAGAAGAAACAGTAGAAGCAGCAGAGGAAGCAAGCGAAGAGATCGCAGAAGCCGAAGCAAGTGAAGCAGAAGAAGCAGCTCCTGAAGAACCTGCTGAAGAAGAACCTGCCGAAGAAATACCAGCAGAAGAACCAGAAGCAGAAGTCGCGGATGATAGCTCAGAAGAAGACACTGATACCGAATCCGATGCTGAAAAAGGCAAATAAAAACGAAAAGAATTAAAAAAGCCGCTATCAAAGCGGCTTTTTTTTGTCCAAAATTCAGGTGAAATTAACGTGTGCCAAATACCACGATTATTTTACCTGACACCTCAATGAGTCCCTGGTTCTGCATATCTTTTAAAATTCTCCCTACCATTTCTCGGGAACAATTAGCTATTTTACCGAGATCCTGACGGGTGATTTTAATTTGCATGCCATCGGGATGAGTAATCGCACACGGGTCTTTGCTTAAGCTCAATAGGGCACTGGCAATACGTCCTGTGGCATCCAAAAAAGACAGGTCGGCTACTTTTTGGGTAGTGCTGCGTAATCGCCGTGCCAACTGCTTACCCAGGACATAGAGAATTTGTGGATGCTCATCTGCATAGCGTTTAAATTCTTCATACGATATTTCTGCGATCTGGCTGTTTTCCTTGGTGCGAATGCTGGCACTCCTGTTCATGTCTATATCGAACAGACTCATTTCACCAAAAAAATCACCCTGGCTCAGATAGGCAATTATGATCTCACGATTGTTTTCATCATTGAGGACAACACTGATAGAGCCACTGATGATGAAATAGAGTTTGTTGGAAACTTCGCCTTCACAGAAAATCAATTTGTTCGCTGGATAGTTTACTTTTTGGGTATTGTTCAAAAAGAGATCAAATTCAGGAAAATCTAGGTTGTTGTAAATATGAGGCAAACGCTTTCCTGACAGACAGGCAAAGTATTAAACAAGAGTATGTGCACTAGCGAGTATATGCTTCTGCTCTGGCAGAAGCCAGATTACAGTTCACTTCGTTTTTTCTTAAAACTGTTTAGGGATTAAAGGTCTGTCCATATAAGTAATCCCGTGTAATGGGTACCGGGCCATGTTTCTTTGCGACTTGTAGTTGATAAACCACCAGGTCTGAAAAGACAAAGGATATTTCGCTGGCTGCCAGATAAAACTCCCACATCAGGCAGAACTCCTCGCTTAGAATTTCAGATATTTCCTGACGGTGTTGCTGGAAACGATCCTGCCAGTGATGAAGGGTTTTGGCGTAATGCAGGCGTAATACTTCCAGATCGCTTAATGCCAGATTGCTTTGTTCGAGTGCCTTAGAGATTTGTGACAACGAGGGGTTAATGCCTCCGGGAAATATATACTTGTGTATCCAGGGGTTGGTTGTCCGGGGTTGCCCGGTTTTACCTATAGTGTGTATCAGGGCGACACCGTCCTCACTCAACATATCGGCAATTTTATTGAAATAGGTTTTGTAATAGGGGGTACCAACATGCTCAAACATGCCGATACTGACTATCCGATCATAGCTTCCCTGATGCTCGCGATAGTCCTGCAGGTGAAAGTGTGTATTTGTTAATTGCCGCTTTTGCGCTTCTGTCTGGGCAACTGACAATTGCTCTTTGGACAGAGTAATACCACTGACATCGACATTGTAATGTTGGGCCAGATAAAACATCATGCTGCCCCAACCACAGCCAATATCGAGTACTTTTTGGCCATCCTGCAGTAAAAGCTTTCTGGCGATATGCCTTGCCTTGGTTTGCTGGGCCTGTTCCAGGGAAGCATCTTCCGACTCAAAATAAGCACAGGAATAAAACATCTCTTTATCCAGAAACCGCCGGAAAACATTTTCATGTATATCGTAGTGGTGGGAAATATTGCTATAGGCCCGGGAAATTTTGTTCCATTGCTGTAAGACACCCTGTATGGGTTTCAGCCAGCTATTCTTTGGCGGCTGAAAATTAGTTCTCAGCAGACCAAGCAGGTCATAAAGCGTGCTATCCCCCGGATGCCATAAGCCTTCCATATAGGTCTGGCCTAACTGGTATTCCCAGTCCAAGGCAATGCGTTTGAGGGCTTTTTCATTCAGAACATGCCAGTGGACTTCCTTGCCACTGTTACCAAAGCTGTAAACCTGGTTATATGGGAGATGTAGATGGAGTATGCCTTGTTTGACGTGTTTTTCTAGTAATTTTAGATACATCGCTGTTTCTCTAAAAAATCACATGGGTAAACTGTCTGTCTAGAATATAAATATTCAAATTTGTCTTGTAAATACCTCTGATATAAGTATGAATAACGATACATTGTCAGACATGTTGATTTTATGGCATGGCGTCTTTATTCTGCATTGAATCCAGATCAACTATTCAGAGGAAAATATGACTGAAGTCGTAGGAACAGCTGAAATAGATGCACCGGTATCGGGCAATACCATACTGGGGCATCCGCGCGGATTGGTTATTCTGTTCCTGACTGAAATGTGGGAGCGCTTTTCCTATTATGGCATGCGTGGCCTTTTAATCTTCTATTTGACAGAGCATTTTCTTTTCAGCCAGGAGCGTTCTTCTATCATCTACGGTGCCTACACCGCACTGGTTTATGTTATGACCATTATTGGCGGAACCCTTGCTGATAAATATCTGGGATCCAGAAAGGCTGTGACTTTTGGCGCGATACTGCTGGTATTGGGGCATCTGGGTATGGCGTTTGAAGGTAATGGTTCCCGCGACATCCTGACCTATAACAACATGGACTATGAGATTTCACTTGATGCCAGGGGTGGGGATGGCAACCAGATAATTATTTCTGACACTGGAACATCGCTGATTTCATTTAATGAAGGTGCCACCCAGATGCTGATTGCCGATCCTGACAATGTTGGATTACCGGCGGCATTGCCAGTATCGGATTATACGCGACGCACTGAAACAGAAGCACTTTATGTCAATGGTCTGTATCTTTCGCTGGCGCTTATTATTGCCGGTATTGGTTTTCTCAAAGCTAATATTTCCACCATTGTAGGTGCTCTTTATGGCTTTGGTGACAGCCGGCGGGATTCGGGTTTTACGATTTTCTATATGGGTATCAATATGGGCGCATTTCTGGCTTCAATTTTTTGTGGTTACCTGGGTATTACTTATGGCTGGAAATACGGTTTTTGTCTT
>JAYPJO010000015.1:0-2687 GCA_038128465.1 Gammaproteobacteria bacterium | reverse complement strand
CGGTGTCGGGATGCTATTTGGACTGACCATTTTTCTGAAATACCAGAGCTGGCTGGAAGGCAATGCTGAGCCCCCCAATCCGGCTAAGCTGAAACAGAAAGTTTTTGGACCAGTCAATATAGAAAACATGTGTTATCTCACTGGTATCGGCATTATTGCAATATCAATGTTCATGGTGATGAATGCACATCTGATTGAAGAAGCTTATGTCGGCATACTCGGGATACTGGTTTTTGTGTTTATGGTTGCCTATGCTTTTGTTGGTTGTGAAAAAACTGAACGCAATCGAATGCTCGCAGCCATTTATTTTATTCTTGCCCAAATACCTTTCTGGGCTTTGTTTGAGCAGGCAGGGTCATCACTGAATCTTTTTACCGGAAGTTTTGTTGATCGAACCATGCTTGGCGCTACTGTTCCTGCTCCGGTATTTCAGTCCTTAAATGCCATGTTTATTTTTCTGTTTGCGCCATTCATAGCTATCCTCTGGATCAAGCTGGCCAAACGTAACTTGAATCCGTCTACGCCGGTGAAATTTGCACTGGGTGTATTTATGGCAGGCTTAGGTTTTCTGGTGCTGGTTGCAGGTATGAGAATTTCAGGAGAATCTGGTTTGACTGCTGTTTACTTCATTTTTCTGATTTACTGGATTCATACTATGGGTGAACTAATGGTCTCACCTGTTGGCCTGTCGGCCGTCACCAAACTGGCTCCAGCCAGGGCTGTAGGTATGACTATGGGGGCATGGTTTCTTTACAGTGGTTTATCTAATTATCTGGCTGGTGTGATTGCCTCGACTACTGGTGCTGAGACCATTGGTGGGCAACTTACCGATGTCGTTGCAGCCAAGGCGAATTACATCAGTGTCTATTCCCAGGTGGGCTATATCGCCATGGGCATTGCCTTATTTATGCTGCTTGTATCACCAGTTATCAAGAAGTTAATGCAGGGTGCAGATTAAACCAAAGAGTATATATTTTATAAGTAGTTGTTGGCCTGTTGCTTGTTGTGTTGTAGCACATTAAAAAACGGAGATTAAAATGACTATATTCAAATTCATAACCCCGAAGCTGTTTTTACTTCTTTGCAGTTCACTGTTAGCCGGTCAGGCTTTCTCGCATCATGGCTGGTCGTGGTATACCGAAGAAGATTTTACCCTGACTGCCACCGTCGTACAGATTGAGTTTGCCAACCCCCATGACAGGATGGCTGTCCAGGCGGATGGTCGTATCTGGAATTTATTGCTAAGTCCACCATCACGAACCAGGAGGTCCGGTCTCAGAGAGGACATGATCCAGGTAGGTGATACTATTACAGCCTATGGTCATCGCCATGCTGATAAAGATAACCTGGAAATGAAAACTGAAAGGCTGCTGGTGGGGGATACTTTATATAATCTCTATCCCAGAAGAGACTAGAGTAAAAGGCTTCAGGCTTTATCCAGAATCTCAGAAGGAAAGCCATCAATGGAATGCTGATTCTTTTCTGCCCAGTAGTCTGCGATACCATCATCGCCTGTTTTAATTGACCATTCCATCAGGGTATCGCGCTTATCCTTGAATTCAAAGTAGGGAACAGCGAAACCACAGGATGTCTGTACCATCTCGATATCCAGGATGAAAAACTGCCTGGCGCCCGCAGTCTCTGGAAATAAACCAATATAACCCTGCCACTCCTTATCGCGTGGATGTATCGCTCTGGCCCGGCCATAAACCCGCAGGATCAGGGGCTTGCGTTTAAACGAGCAAAACATGATGGTCATTCGAGGATTTTCAAGAATGTGCGCTGCGGTTTCATTGCCACTGCCGGTGAAATTTAGCCAGACCAGTTGCTGCGGGTTAATTATTTGCAACGAATCCATGCCCTTGGGTGATATGTTTACGGAACCACCAGATTGTGCAGTGCCGACAAAAAATATGTGCTGTGCTTCTATGAATTTTATTAATGAAGGGCTTAATTCAGGAAATTGTTCTGCCACAATATCATCCTTTACAGAAAAGTTAAGAGATCAACCCTGACATGCTGAACAGGGGTACTTCTCATTTGTAATTAAAGCGGTGTGCCGATGAAGAATACCACCAGGGCAAAAGCAACTTTTGTGAGGATATGCAGGGCCTGGTCCTGGTGCAGATTGATTAATTTGTCGCATTTGATGAAATCGATCATCCAGTGGCTGAGAAATTCCAGAACCAGAAATAAAATACTGCCGGTTATAAAATACACAATCAGACCATGAGCCGAAGCATGTGCTGATAACCAGTAATACCATTGCGGAAAACCGTCATCAAACTGCTCACGGGATTTATTTCTGTTTTTGCCGGAACTCATGGGTGCTGGCTGCAGCACAAAATCGCCAACCAGATGGCCAGCTAACATGAGTATTAATAGCGATAGAGCTTCCATTCCGTGTTCTCATTTTTATTAGAGCTGTCAGTATGAAATTCAGCACCAAAACCCGGAAAACTGGTACTTTCGGAACAGCTGGTCAAAATGATTATCCATGATTTATCAGGCAATACAATCAGTCAACTTTGAACCGGGTCTCATTTTTGATGTCTTTCAGGATGTTAAGCCGTCATTCATATAGGCATTGCTAAGCTTTAATCAACTTAAAAAGTTGAAGACTTTTGTTACTGAAACGAGGAGTTAGTCATGAAAGCAATTACTAAGCTTAAAACAGGAATATTAAC
>JAYPJO010000014.1:19335-20682 GCA_038128465.1 Gammaproteobacteria bacterium | reverse complement strand
TGCAAATCCTGTCAGTTACTTGCTGCTGGATCTCATCCTGATTTTAGAGATATAGGGCTAGAAGAAGAGTCCAGCCAGATAAAAATAGAACAGGTCAGGGAAGGTGGCATATTTTTAAATAAAACAGCCATGATGACGCAATACAAGGTACTGTTAATCCGATCAGCCGAGAAGATGAATCTGAATGCGGCTAACGCCATTTTGAAAAACCTTGAAGAGCCGGCAGCTAACACGATTATATTTCTGCTAAGCCATCAGCCTGGCTTACTATTGCCAACTGTTCGTAGCAGATGTCAGGTAATCAGAATGTCTCTGCCAGCAAAAGAGCTTGTTCTGCCTTGGCTGCAACAACAACTTGATCCGGAACAGGCAGCGTTTTGTTTAGCTCTGGCTCATGGTGCTCCCTTACTTGCATGTGACTATGCTGAGGAATCCAAACAAGAAGAAAGCAGAGAGATACAAAAAACACTGCTAGAATTACTTTGTGAGGGGCTTATTACAACTGATGCGGCCAGAATGCTTGCACAATATGAAATTGATGACGTGCTGGACGTGATGATGCTTAGTCTGCTTCAGCTATTACGCTTGTTACAGACAGTGAATAATAATCAAAAAGCAGATGCCGAAGTATATTTGGGGGCTTATTCAGCAGAGCTGGAAGGCATCTGTAATATTTTGGATTCAAAGCAGATTGCACCATTACATAAATTCTATAAGCAGCTGTTAGACATACGTAGGGCAATCCAAAGCCCGGCAAATCCCAATGTGCAATTGTTGTTGGAATCTTTGTGCTACCAATGGACGAAGCTAGGGTGTGATAAGTCCATTAACAGGTTTGCAAAAATATAAGAATGTCTGAAACTGAAAAATCAATCAGATCATAGTGTTTTATCAATCAGCATCAAGGAGCTTGCAGCTTTGCATGCCTCCTATATGCCATTTTAAAACAATGGTGGTATTTTTATTCCCACGAATGAAACATATGCAATTGATGATGAAGTGTTTTTATTGCTGGATTTAATTGATAGTGAAGAACAGATTCCCGTGAACGGCAGGGTTGCCTGGATAACGCCTTTACAGGCACAGGCCAACAGGCCGGCAGGCTTCGGAGTTCAATTCAGTGAAAAGAACAGTGAAGCGAAAAGCAAAATCGAAAATTACCTGGCTGGGATGGTGAATTCAACAAAGCCGACCCATACCTTATAAGCTGAAGGGAATTGCAGGCAGTCCTGTTAAAATCCAGCCACACCGCCATCTATTCGAGGGTCTGAAATGCCTTCAAGGAAATCATCATTCACCATGACTGAATTAGCCTCACCAATCCTGAATGGTGAACTCACCACGTTT
>JAYPJO010000014.1:9877-19325 GCA_038128465.1 Gammaproteobacteria bacterium | reverse complement strand
TTTTGATGTGACATGTCTCTTAATTCGTTCAGGGTTTCTGCCGGAATGGCTCCATCTTCATATCGGACAATATTGGGTAGCCACTGGTGATGAAAACGTGGGCTGGTGACAGCTGCTTCCACGTTCATGCCATGATCAATCACATTTATAAGTACCTGCAATACTGTGTTGATAATTGTTGATCCACCTGGAGACCCGGTAATTAGAACAACTTTATCTTCACGGGTTACTATGGTTGGGGACATAGAACTGAGCATACGCTTTTCAGGCTGTATTTCATTTGCCTCACGGCCGATTAATCCAAACATGTTGGCAGTATTGGGGCGACTGGCAAAATCATCCATTTCATTATTTAGTAAAAAGCCTGCGCCAGGTACGACATACTTGTTTCCGTAACGTGCATTCAGCGAGGTTGTTAGCGATACTGCATTGCCTTCAGCATCGATAATAGAAAAATGAGTTGTCTGGGTGCTTTCCGTTGGCCAGTTGCCAGCACCAACATCTTCACTGTTGCTGGCTGTATCTGAATTAAAGTCTGCAAATCGTTGTCTGGCATAATCTTTGGATGTCAGCATCGCAGTAGGAACATCATAAAAGTCAGGATCACCAAGGTGTTCAGCACGATCAGCATAAGCGCGACGTTGTGCTTCGATCATTAAATGGACAGTTTCAGTTGAACCCCAGCCAAGTGCGCTGAGGTTGTAGGGCTCCAGCATATTTAGCATTTGTACCAGCAGAACACCACCGGAAGAGGGGGCCGGCATGGACCAGATGTCATAACCACGGTATGTACCATGTACAGGTTCGCGCCAGACGGGTTCATAGTTTTCCAGATCCTGGTGTGTTATCAGGCCATTGCTAGTTTGCATACTGGCAACCAGCATGTCTGCAACAGGGCCTTTGTAAAATCCATCTCTGCCGTGTTCAGCGATAAGCTTCAGAGTCTCGGCCAGTTCAGGTTGCTGCCAGAGATCGCCGGGCTGATATGGAGAACCATTGTTGGAAAATTTAGCAAAGCTGGCAGGGTATTGCTGGAAATCGGCCAGTGTATCCTGAAATTGACCTGCCAGATCTTCATTCAGGATAAATCCTTCTTCAGCAAGCCTTATGGCAGGAGTCATGACTTGCTCACGGCTCATGCTGCCAAAGCGTGTAAGGGCATCCAGAAGGCCAGCTACACTGCCAGGAACGCCAGTTGCCTGTAGGCTGTTTCTGGAAAGCTCACGGTCCAGTTCACCATCAGCATCTAAAAACATATCTCTTGATGCGGCTAAGGGAGCTTTTTCACGTGAATCCTGTGTATAAACATTGCCATCTGCTGTTCGCAAAACCATGAAACCGCCACCGCCAATGTTGCCGGCTGAAGGGTAGGTGACGGCCAGAGCAAAACCTACAGCTACAGCAGCATCAACTGCATTACCGCCCTGTTCAAGAATGTCTTTCCCAACTTCCGAGGCAATATCTGAGCGTGAACTGACCATGCCGTTGGATGCCTGCTGATACTCTGCCAGACCGGACGTGGTGGGTAGTAAGAGAATCAGGATAAATATGAGCTTATTGATCAAAACTTTTCTAACCAGTTTTATGTTCAAAATAAATTTATTTACCATTAATAGAGGAGGGTTAAACAAATATCTGCACAAATACTGAAATTTTGAAAATTATGGGTGGCTGAATTCACTAAAAAGAGAATGTGGTAGATATGTCCTCAAGAAATAACCGGAATCTAGTCCAATAACTCAAGTAATGCTTCTTTCTTCTCTTTTGGCAGAGCTTCGAGACGCTCCAGTAATTCCTGATCGGTAGGTGGGTTGTTTTTGTCACTGGAGCTAACTTCCCGGATTAATTCCTGGTTTTTCAGATCCTGCATGTCTTCATGACTGAATTGCTGGATATGTCTTTCCAACACCATAATGATCTCGGAATTCATGCTTCTTCTGTTCTGTTCGAAAGTGTTTTTATTTGCTCACGCAGGCCATTAGGCAGGCGAATGACAAACTTTTCAACCAGTGCAGGTCTGCTGTCTCCAGAATCACTCACTTAGTGTAATCCTCTTTATAATCTGATCAAATATAGTTTTCTGAGAATACATCTCAATAATAACCCTTTCAGATGAAAGAGGGTATGATTTTTTTATTGTTTGAACTGCCTTTGTCGGTCGATTTTCGCGCAGTACATAACCGGGAGTAGAGTTATTCATGCAGAACTATGATTTTTTTGTTATCGGCGCCGGATCCGGAGGAGTGCGCTCAGCCCGTATTGCTGCTGGTTTTGGAGCCAAAGTAGCTATCGTTGAGGATCATTATTTAGGTGGAACCTGCGTTAATGTGGGGTGTGTGCCTAAAAAACTTTACACTTATGCCAGTCATTACAACTATGATTTTGAAGACAGCAGAGCTTTTGGCTGGTCTGTCGAGCAACCCGGCTTTGACTGGAATATACTGCGGGACAATAAAAAAACTGAAATAAACCGTTTAAACAGTGTTTATCAATCAATTCTGGAGAGTGCAGGTGTAGAAATCATGACGGGTCATGCACGCTTACTTGATGCCAATACAGTAGAGGTGGGTGGTATTAGCTACCACGCTGATAAGATATTGCTGGCAACAGGGGGGTGGCCATTTGTCCCTGATTTTCCAGGTAGCGACTTGGCTATCACTTCCAATGAAATTTTTGATCTGGATAACCTTCCAAAAAGCATCTTGATTGTTGGGGGTGGTTATATCGCCGTTGAGTTTGCCGGTGTATTTGCTGGGTTGGGTGCGCAAACCTCTCTGTCGTACCGAAGGGACTTGCTACTCAGGTCATTTGATAAGGATATTCGTGAAAAATTCACAACTGAATTAAAAAGGCATGTTGATGTACGTCTTAATTCACAAATTACAGCTATTCGTGAAGCCAAGGATGGTTTTCGAGAGGTGGAATTTGCTGATGGACAAATAGATTCATTTGAATGCATTTTATATGCAACTGGCCGAAAACCACGTACGGCCGGACTTGGCTTGCAAAATACCAAAGTAGCCTTGAATACAGGCGGTTTCATAGAGGTTGACGACAACTTTCAAACTGCAGAATCGTCAATTTATGCGCTTGGCGACGTCATTGGGCGAGTAGCACTCACACCGGTAGCTCTAGCAGAAGGCATGAATCTGGCGGCCAGACTGTTCTCCGAGCAAAAACCAGAAATGGATTACAGCAATATTGCCACAGCAGTTTTTTCTCACCCCAATATAGCTACCGTGGGGTTAAGTGAGGAGGCTGCAATTGCTGAAGGCTTGCAATTCGATGTTTACGAAAGTGATTTCAGACACCTGAAACATACTATTTCACGTCGTGATGAACGTACTTATATGAAAATCATTGTAGATAAATATTCTGACAGAGTGCTCGGGATGCACATGATGGGTTCAGATGCTGGTGAAATCATTCAGGGTTTTGCAGCAGCAATGAAATGCGGTGTAACCAAAAGCCAGCTTGACAGAACAATTGGGATACATCCAACAGCTGCGGAAGAGTTCGTAACAATGAGAAATAAACGATCATAAACCTGCCATATGTATAAATGACTTTAGACAGAACAGGGCATATTGCACTAAGCTTCTATTTCCGGTAATCTTTATTACCGGAAATAGTGAGAGCCTGGCAATATACGCAGCTAACAATTAATAAATAAATATAATTGTTAATATTCAATATATTACAAAATATACATAATGTCATTTAATAAGTCGCCTGTTCCGTTTTTTGACACCTTGTCAGAAATGAAAAATCCTTATAGACACCCTGTTACATCAGTGAAACACCTACTTGATGATGAGCCTACTAATGCCATTGAGGATTATCAGCACGCCAGTGAGTTTTTGTACTCCTACCGGGGTTCTCCTGATACATTTTCTACTTACAGGCGTGAAATTGAGCATTTTATGCATTGGAGTTGGTTAATTGCGGGAAAATCACTCAGGGACAATCGGCGTGAGGATATTGAAGCTTATGTTGAATTTGCTCATAAACCGCCAAAAACGTGGGTTGGTGACAAAAATGTAGCCAGATTTGTGGAAAAACAGGGTGCTCGTGTATTTAATCCGGAGTGGCGACCCTATGTGTTGGCAAAACCAGACCAGCCTTATTCACTGTCACAAAGTGCCGTACAGTCAATTTTTGGTGTCCTGAGCAGCTTTTACAACTACCTAATCCAGGAAGAATATATTGATATGAATCCTGTTGCCCAGATACGCCAGAAAAGCAAATTTTTACGTAAATCGCAAAGCCAGAAGCCTATCAGACGCCTGTCTGAGTTACAGTGGTCATATGTTTTGGATGCAGCCGAATCACTTGCTACTTCTGATCCTATACAGCATGAGCGAACCCTGTTCATAATGCAGGCCCTGTTTGCGATGTATTTACGTATATCCGAACTCGTTGAAACAGAGCGCTGGAGCCCCAGCATGGGTGATTTTGAAAGGGATCTTGAGGGTAACTGGTGGTTCAGAACAGTTGGCAAAGGTAATAAGGAAAGACAGATATCAGTGAGTGATGCCATGCTTTCTGCCCTGAAGCGTTACCGCGAATCGCGGAATCTGAGTCCCCTGCCTGCTCCGGGTGAATCAACTCCTCTTGTTCACAAAACCCGTGGTCAGGGAGGTATCACCAGCACACGCCAGATTCGGGGAATTGTGCAACAGTGCTTTGATACTGCCCAGGCGCGTATGCAACAGGAAGGTTTTTCAGAAGAAGCCACTCAGTTATCCGCTGCAACAGTACACTGGCTGCGTCATACAGGCATATCGGAAGATGTGAAGCATCGTCCGCGCGAACATGTCAGGGATGATGCCGGGCATGGATCCAGTGCCATAACTGATCGTTATATCGATGTAGAGCTCAGTGCCCGGCATGCCTCGGCAAAGAAAAAATCCATAAAACCGGAATAAAACATATACCTTAAGCTGAATAGTCGATAAACATCCTTAATAATTGCAATGTATACCCTAGAAAAACGATGAAAGTTCCATATAAATAGGTTAAGTTAGTTTTCAGTTTTTCGTAACTCTACCTAAATGGAAAGCACTAATGATTAGATTTTCAAAGTTGTTGATCAATAAATCCCAGCACCTGAGCTTAACTGCACTGAGCATTATTGGCTTCATAGTCTTACCTGTCTTTGCTCAGCAGACAACCATGCCGGCAGAGGACATCCCTCTTGACGTCGATGCCATTTATCGTGAAATCACTCCGGTTGAAGAATACACTACCATTGCGCGAAGCGTGTTGAGCCAAATGGTGCGCAATCATTATTCTGAGGTGCGTGTTAATGATGACTTTTCCAGCAATCTGCTGGATCGCGTTATAGATGGTCTCGACCCTTCTCGGCTTTATTTCACTGTTGCAGATATCAACGAATTTGAACAATTCCGGACAGAACTGGATGATTCCCTCAGAGCTGGCGATGTCGAAGCTGGTTTTATCATATATAACCGTTATCAGCGTCGTGTGATTGAAAGACTGGTTTATTCTCTGAAACGTCTTGAAGAAGACGGCTCCCCTTTTGATTTTACGCTTGATGAATACCTCATTGTTGATCGTTCCGAAGAACCCTGGGCAAATTCTGTAGAAGAGCTTGAGGACCTATGGCGTAAAAGGGTCAAGAGCAATGTGCTCAGCGCCCTGCTCGCAGATGAAACTTACGAGGAAGCCAAAGAAGATCTGACTGAGCGTTATCGTTCACAATTGAGCCAGATTCTTAAAAATGACCAGCGTGAAGCTTTTCAGTATTACATGGATGCTATGACCCTAAGCATAGATCCACATACCCAGTATTATCTGCCTCAGGCTGCTGAAAATTTCACTATGAACATGAGCTTGCAGCTTCAGGGTATCGGTGCTGTCCTTACCACGGAGGATGAATTTACCGAGGTAGTATCCATTGTAGCCGGTGGTCCTGCAGATATGGCCGGGGAATTGCAACCCAATGATCGCATCACTGCGATTGCCCAGGGCGATGATGAATTTGTAGATGTTGTCGGCTGGCGTGTTGATGACGTGGTTCAGTTGATCCGGGGAGAAAAAGGAAGCGTGGTACGTCTGAGTGTAATCCCTAATAATGCAGACAATGATTTCGACCGAAAAATTATCAGCATTACCCGTGATACGGTTCAACTTGAAGATGAGTCGGCTAAAAGTGAAATTGTCGAAATTGAGCGGGATGGTGAGACCTATAAAATAGGTGTCATAGACCTTCCTACTTTCTATATTGATTTCCAGGCCTTGCAAAATCGCGACCCGAATTACCGTAGCACTACACGTGATGTCAGAGTGCTCTTAGAAGATCTGAAAGCTGAAAATGTTGATGCCGTTATTGTTGATTTACGTAACAATGGCGGAGGTTCATTAAGTGAAGCGAATTCTTTGGTGGGGTTATTTATAGATCGTGGCCCTACCGTACAGGTCATGGACGCTGACAATAACAATAATGTTTATGGCGATTCCGATCCGGGGCTTGTTTACGATGGGCCACTAGCTGTGCTTGTGAACCGATTGAGCGCCTCTGCTTCAGAAATTTTTGCCGGGGCAATTCAGGATTACCAGCGTGGACTGGTGTTAGGCAGCCAGACATTTGGTAAAGGTACTGTGCAGGAACTTATCCCGTTGGGAGATGGTCAGTTGAAAATTACCCGTTCAAAATTCTATAGAATATCAGGCGAAAGCACTCAACATCGAGGCGTCTTGCCTGACATTGATTTTCCTGATTTATACGATGTGTCTGATGAGATAGGTGAGGCCTCTCTCGACAGCGCCCTGCCCTGGGATACGATTGAAACTACTAGTTTTTACCGTCCGTTTGCCAACCTGCAACCTTTAATTCCAGCCCTAGCAGACAGGCATGCTGAACGCCTGGCAAACGACCCTGACTTCAATTACATAGAAGCACAGATTGCCCGTGCTCTGGAAAACCAGGAAGACAACACCTTGAGTTTAAATATGGATACGCTGTTGGCGGAAAGAGAAGAAAATGATGCCTGGCGCTTGCAGGTAGAAAACATTCGTCGAATCGCCAAGGGTGAAGAACCTTATGAATCTGTTGAAGCAATGGAAAATGCTGATGAAGACGAAGAAGAAACTGTAGCCGTCAACATGCCGGGCATTGATGAAGAAGAAACCAATGATGAAAACGGTGAAGCAGATCCTTACCTGCGCGAAAGTGCTAATGTTTTACTGGATTTAATCGAATTGCAACCTGACAATGTTTTCAGTATGGCGCAGCGTAGAGATTAAAAAAGCCAGTCGCAGATTCTGACTAAAAAATATTCTAAACGGCGCATTACATTCAGAAACTGCGCCGTTTTTTTATCTGCTGAGAAATGTTTCAGCCCTTTTAGTCTTTTTGAGACCAGGCGTGCGGAATAAGCTGTGGATCGATACTGTTTATCAATTCGCAATCGCCGGCTTTAACAAAAGCAGATACTGCCTGTGATCGGCGTCGAATTTTTTCAATTAAAGGCAGGTTTCTGATCACCCTGGTGCTACGAACTTTCTGCTTTATCAACTCTGCCTGCAATAAAGCGACAGCCTGAGTATCTTCTGAAGCATTGGTGCTGGTGTAAATAACTGCCAGTAAAGACAGTAAATACTCTATACGCCTGCCAAACATGAGCAATGGCAATTGGGCATGAGTCAGACGTAACTGGTAAAAAATATTCAAGCCCAGATATACCCATCTTTGTCTTCGCAAAGCTGCTTCTGCATAACGTGCATAACGCCTGTGCGCAGCTGGCAGTTGTGAATAGCGAGAGTGCCAGACAACCGGAATCAAAGATCCAGGAATGGAGATGATGCTCAGAATAAGCTGTTTTACTATCCAGGCTAACAAGCGCCAGGTATCCATGTGGAACAGTAATTTTAAACAGGCCCGTAGATAGCGAAGAGGATGTTTAAAAAGGTTTCTGATCCCCAGACTGTAAATACGGTCGCCTTCTGTAACGGGGTTACCATCCGCACCGGCATTAACTTCATCGAGGACTCTCAGGATACCGGCCATATAAGTACCGGCGAAATTTGCAGTGATTTCCCTGACCATGCCCAGAATGATGAGGTCATTTTCGCCTTCAACAATGCTGAATGCATGTGCTGTAGATCTGGATGCACTGGTGCGCGAATCACTGTTCAGGCTGCGCCCTCCCATAACCCTTTCGGCACAAATCAGCGATTCCAGTAATGAAGTCGCTGCTGCAGACTTGGTTATGTCCCGTAATCCTGCAAGATTCACCATCTGGCTGTTTTGTTGAAGTGATAAGTGACAGAGTGAATGTGACTGCAAAGCCCCACCCAGAATGCGGCCAATAGCCAGTTGGGGTAATTCATGTTTCAGGACCGTGCCCCCCACCCCTTCACGCTTCCTGGCATAGTTGACAGCATCACTGGCATACATGCGTTGAAAGCCAGCAGACATTGCTGAGAGCATACAGCGGCCCATTGCCAGACTATAAAATAAAACTTCAAGCCCGTCCGCATTAATATACTGGTTAGCAGGAATCGGGAAATTATCAAAGCTCAGGCGAGAATTGATATTGCTCTGGAAGGCATCAGTACCTGAAGGCAGACAGGAAAAAGCAAAATCATGCTCTTGGTCTTGCTGGATATCTGTTGCCGGCAACTCGGCAATAAATAACCCCAATTGCCGGGATTCTTTTCCGAGTCTGGCAACAACGGCAATCAACCCACCATGTGTTGCACTGGTGATATAAAGTTTATTGCTGTCTCCTACGGCAAACAGACGCCAGCAATCATTGAGCTCATCTCGCTCTACATAAGCGCTTACCTTCTTGGCATTTACTCCTACTTTTACTTCAGTCAGTGCAAAGGCCATAAGATTCCCTTCAGCCAACAAGGGAAGAAACAAAGACTTTTGTTCCTGATTCCCATAAGCTAACAATCCACTGGCACCTATAGTTAATTGTCCGGAAATTTCCACGGCCAGTCCGCCCAGGCCGTTTGCTGCGATATCTTCTTCGAGTACAGCCAACTGTCTATAATTTGCACCGCCGCCACCATATTCCTCAGGGATGGTATAACCATAAATTTGGTATTCATTGACTGCTTTTCTTAACTCACTGGAAATTTTGCCATCAGTAGTAAATGCTTGCCCCTGAGCCAGGCAATTTTTAGCAGTATCAATAATGGCTTCTTTCCTGCCTTTTTCTGTATCGTTATTTGCCTCCAGCATCATTTCTTTTACTTCTGGCACAGGTCCATATATCAGTCGCTCAAGCAGACTTTTTGATCGTACACCATGATGTGATTCTGCAGCTTTTTCCGAGGCTTCAATGGCGGCAAGTTCTTCGGCATACTCAGATTTGCCAGCAGCTCGTAGTGCCTTAACGCTTATTGAATCAGTGCTGTTTTGTTTGTTATTAGTACTCATAACTAATTACCTGTTTTTATTACCCGATTATGC
>JAYPJO010000014.1:9402-9867 GCA_038128465.1 Gammaproteobacteria bacterium | reverse complement strand
ACTGGATATTATACATAAAATAGTTATATTATATAACTATACTTAATGCGTGAATTTTGGGTATGGCTAAAAAAACGATCAATAAACAACAAAATAAATCGACAAATCCACTGGATATCTATCTTGGATATCATCTGCGTAGAATCTCTGCTGCTTCAATGAATTCATTGGCTGCAAGATTAAAAGATCTAGATCTGCGGCCAAGTGAAGCAGCGGTCATATTATTTATAGAAGTTAACATAGATGTATCACAAACTGTGACCGCAAGATATCTAGGTATAGAAAAACCCAATATGACCACCATGGTCAACAGACTTGAAAGCAAAAAAATTTGTCGGCGTAAAAAACTTGATGGCCGTTCATCAGGGCTTAAATTGACACAGCACGGCATCAAACTGGCACAGCTTATAAAAAAAATAATTAGAGAGAATGAACAATCCAGTTTTGGTATGTTAAGTCCTGAGA
>JAYPJO010000014.1:5947-9392 GCA_038128465.1 Gammaproteobacteria bacterium | reverse complement strand
CATTAAGAATCCTTGGTTCTGATGTATATAAAATTGAGGATTCTTTATAGATTATGAGTTCTGCACTTTCTGAATCATCTCAACAATCACACTCCATAAAAGCTGATTATGCAGCACCCTTTGAAAAGCATTTTGGTTATCAGCTACGACGAACTGCTGTGTTGATGCAGGCTGATTTAAGTTTGGCCCTCAAGGATATGGATTTTATCCCTGCTACAGCTGCAATAATGCAGACTCTGGCCAGTAAGCAAAATATGATCCAGATAGAGCTTGCCAAAAAACTGGGTCTGCAGAGGACCAATATTTCACCCATGATCTTCAAACTGGAAAAAAGGGAATTACTTCAGCGTTTTGTTGTGGATGGACGATCACAATCCTTGCAGCTTACCGAACTGGGCCTGGATCAGGTCAAACAGATACAGGATGCATACAAAAAACATGCTTCAAACTGTTTATCAATGTTAACTAAATCTGATCTGTCAAAACTTGATCTTGTTATTAAATCATCTCTACAGAAATTGAATACTGAAGTCAGTCAGCCAGAAAATGATGACAATAACGATCAATTAAGTTACAAGATTCAGCGCACCTCGGCTTTAGCCATGAGCAAATTGGGCAAGTCGCTTGAGCCATTGGAGCTTACTCCAGTTCTTGCCTCACTTATTCTGATGGTTTCAGAAAATCCAGGGATCCTGCAAAATAAACTGGGTCGCAAGCTGGGCATCAAGCGCACTAATACCTCTATAATGGTCAGCAGACTGAAAAGCAGATCACTTCTTGATACTCAGGAAAATGGCCGTACGCAATCATTGAGTCTGACTGCGGAAGGAACAATTTTGGTATCAAAGATTGAAGGGATACTGGATGCGCACGAGCAGGCCTGCTTTGGACATTTGAATGGCCCGGAAAAAAATAACGCCATTTCATCTCTGCGTACAATCAGACAACAGCTTATAGCTAGCTAACGCTATTCAGCCTGGGATCCAGCTACCTGCTGTTTTTTAATACCCATCAGCATGAGTGAAATTGCCGCGATGACCGCGCCACAAGCCATAACTGCAGCTACAGCCCGAAGTCCAAGTCCGAACTGGAACATATATCCTGCGAGAATAGGAGATAAAAAGGCACCTCCCCTGCCCATTCCCACAACAAAGCCAGTTGCTGTAGCACGTACATGGGTTGGAAACGACGTTGCAATCAGGGTAAATATGCCAACCATGCCTGCATTGGTGAAAAAACCAGCCGATGCGGCAGCCATAGATAGTGTGCCGATCTCAGTATAGCCACTGCCAAACACGATAATAAGTGGAAAGGACATGAGCATGGCGCCAATCGTTAGCCAGCGCACACTGTAACGCAAGGCAATCACACCCAGTAAGGCGCCACCGATGGCACCACCCAAATTGGCTGATACCAGCACATTTGCAGCAGAGCTGGGGGCAAATCCCATATCGACAACAATAGCTGGCGCCCATTTCAGGATGAAATAGAAAGTCGCAATGTGCGCGAAGTACGCCAGAGAAATCAGGATGGTGGTTCTCATCAATGCCGGACTGAATATATCGCTGATTGCATAGGCTTTTTCTTCTGAAGACAGCGTTGGCAAGGCATCTATCGCCTTATGCCCCATACGCTTCAAGGCCTGGTTTATTTTTTCCAGAGCGCCCGGCGGTTGTTTATCTGTTAAAAAGGCTGGCGATTCCGGTATAAGGAACCAGACCAGAGGAATAAAACAAATGGTGATAATGGCTCCAAACTGAAACACGATGGGCCAATCATTAGTGGTCAGTAATCTGCCAGAAATGGCACCGCCAACAATTGCCCCCAGAGGATAGCCAACTGCCATTAACGATACGCACAGGGTTCGGCGTTTTTTATTAGAAAATTCAGCAACTGTTGCATTGGTCGCAGCAAGCATGCCGCCGATACCCAGGCCGGTTATGACGCGCCAGGTTGATAATGCGACAACTGAACCTGCAGTAGCCGCCAGTCCCATTCCAACAGCCATGAACGCCAGACATATCAGGATGGTGTGACGGCGCCCGATTTTGTCGGCAAGGCCGCCAAGAGTTATTGCGCCAATACCCATGCCCAACAGTTCCATGGATAACACAATTCCCAGGGCTCCGGGCTGCACTCCCCAGTCGGCTGCTATACCAGGAGAAGCAAAGCTGATTGACTGAATGTCGAAACCATCCAGCGCATTTAAACCGATGGTTATAATCACAGCCAAAATCTGGGTAACTGACATCGGGCTGTTATTCAATATTTCTCTGGGATCCTGGCTCATGTATTTCACCTGTCTTTGAAAGTTTTTATTATTCTATATTGTCCAGCAAAGCTGACTTTACTATTTTGCCGTTTGCATTGCGAGGTAAAGCATCAATTACGCTGACATGTTTTGGCAGCTTGAATCGAGCAAGCTGTGCTTCCAGTCCATTCATTATATCTTCTACATCGAGTTCTGCCCCGCTTGCTGCTACCAGAAACAAATGACCAACTTCTCCCCATTTTTCATCTGGCTTGCCAACAACAGCACATTCCTTGATTGCCGGGTTCTCGGCCAGAATGGCCTCGATTTCACCAGGATAAACATTTTCACCGCCAGAGATAAACATGTCCTTGAGTCTGTCGACGATCCAGTAATACCCATCTTCATCGCAACGGGCGACATCACCGGTACAGAACCAGCCATCATCTGTCATTACTTTGGAGTAGGCTTCTTCATGCCGCCAGTAACCACCAGTAACATTGGGACCCTTAAGCTGCAGTTCGCCTGAATCGCCAACTGCACAGAGTCTGCCATCTGCATCAACAATACGGGCACTGACCCTGGAGGTGCTGATGCCAACTGATCCCGGGCGTTCAGCAATAAGGTCAATGTCTGCAGGCATACCAAAAACGGTACCGGCTTCACTCATGCCAAAACCATTGGCCAGTGCGATACCATCTTTGACCCACTCCAGAATTTTGGCTTCAGCATAAGGTGCACCGCCAGTAAACAAGGCAGTGAGGCCTTTAAGTTTATCAGGCGAATAGCCCGGCTCAGTCTTAATCAGATCAGCCATTACCGGAACACAAAAATAATGTGTAACTGCCAGTTCAGGGTCAGCTAAACGGGCCAGCGTTTGTGCTGGTTCGAATCCACCTGAAACAACAAAAGTTGCCCCCTGCAACAAGGCTGGCCTGATTGCAGTGATTAAACCAATGATGTGAAACATGGGAGCATCACACATCATAACGCTGTGATTCTGCACCCGCCCAACCAGGCTGAAATTGATTGCTGTTTCAGTGATGTTGTTTTCACTGAGCAAAACACCCTTAGGTCTGCCTGAAGTGCCGGAGGTGTAGAGAATCAATGAGGGTTTTGAAGTGTTGATCTGACGATAGGCTAAAGGCTCCATGCTTTCGGCCTGACTGATAAAATCGTCTACTGTAAGTCCGG
>JAYPJO010000014.1:1201-5937 GCA_038128465.1 Gammaproteobacteria bacterium | reverse complement strand
GTGATGACAAATATATCCATTAATACATCACCAATAATCAATCGACGATCTGCATCAGCTATCAGGGAATCTATTTCAACAGCTGACAGGCGCCAGTTAACTGGCACATAGATGGCGTCGATACGGGCGCAGGCCAGGTGAAGAGCTATCAGTTCAACCCGGTTAGCTGCCAGGCAGACAACACGATCCCCGCTATCCACATTATTAGCAACAAGAGCAGATGCCAGTTTGCCGCAAATGGTGTCAAATTCCTGATAGGTCCAACGCCTGTCCCTGGTCAGATCAATGGCAGCAATTCTATGCGCCTGGTATTTCGCCTGAAAACCAGGAAGGTCTGCAGCTCCGTGCATAGATTCCTCCAGACTTATTTCTTCTGCTTGGAGAGATCATAAGAACCCAGGCCCGGTTTATAGGATTTTTCATCTATAAATTGACGGATTCCTTCTTTGCGGCCTTCATTGTCATAGCTGTTGGCAGCTTCCTGGGCTCGTACCAGATAATCTTCGGCATTATCATAGGTCATTTCCTTAACGCGGCGAATGGCATCCTTGGTAGCTTTTAATGCAACCGGGTTTTTTTCAAGCAATATGTTGGCCAGTTCACTAACACGGTTCTTTAACTGGTCTGCTGGTACAGCTTCATTGATAAGCTTCCATTCGGCAGCTCTACTGGCATCAATATTTTCGCCAGTTAATGCGTGGTACATGGCATCGCGCATGGACATCAAGTCTGTTGCCACTTTGGTGGCACCACCACCGGGTAAAATACCCCAGTTGATTTCACTTAATCCGAATTTGGCGTCTTCCGAAGCAATGGCCAGGTCACAGGCATAAAGCGGGCCATATCCTCCCCCGAAACACCAGCCATTAACCATGGCAATAGTCGGTTTCTGAAACCAGCGTAAGCGGCGCCACCAGCCATAGGACTCGCGTTGTGCTTTACGAGTACCACCAAGACCTGTTGCCTCGGTTTCCCTGAAATATTCTTTCAGGTCCATGCCTGCTGTCCAGGCGCTGCCCTCACCAGTTAGTACAAGAACACCAACATCTTCATTGAATTCCAGTTCATCCAGAACTTCCATCATGCGACGATTCAGAGTCGGGCTCATAGCATTTCTTTTCTCAGGTCGGTTGAAGCTGACCCAGGCTACTTTATTTACAATTTCATAACTGACAGTATCTGCAGACATCGATTTATCCATGGTTTAAATTATTGTTATTTATCATAACATTCGTTATATTCTTTTATCAATAAAAAACTGCTAAAAAGCTGTCATAATTTAGTGAGCTTGTATAGATTTATAAAAGATATAAATTGTTGGAGATGCTGAAGACGTGATAAATAAAAATAAAAAAAATAATTTAAAGTTTACTGTTATTTTATTAATTACAGGTCTGATTATTGCCTGCTCTGAAGAAAATCCAAGTACTGTTTTAACAGCTGAGGACTCCGGTCCTGGTGAAGCTAATATTCAAATCGCCCAACCGCAATCTGAAAATCTGTTGATATGTGAAGAATTGGTTCAGCAATTCAATTATAGCAATACCCGCATTGACGAGGTGACAAGTGTTGCAGCAGGTGAATTAGGCAGCAGCCTGGTTGGAGAGCATTGTCTGGTGACAGGGATGATGAATCCAAGAATCAGTGAAATTGATGGCAATAATTATGGGATCGGTTTTGAAATGCGTTTGCCGGTCAACTGGAACGGAAAATTCTTTTATCATGCCAATGGCGGTGTTGATGGATTTGTACGCACTGCAACAGGCAATCTTGGTGGTGGGCAAACCACTACAGCACTGGAACTGGGTTTCGCTGTCATAAATTCTGATGCGGGACACCAGGGGCCAGCCCCGTTTTTTGGCATTGATCCACAGGCGCGACTGGATTATGGCTATCAGGCTGTCGGCACCCTGACCCCCATGGCTAAATCATTGATAACAACCAGTTATGGCAGAGCGCCCGAGAGGTCTTATTTCGCAGGCTGTTCAAATGGTGGCCGTCATGCCATGGTCGCAGCAGCCCGATATGCGGATCAGTATGATGGCTTCCTGGCTGGTAACCCGGGTTTTAATTTACCTAAAGCGGCTACTGCTCAGCTCTATGCCGTACAGCAGTTTTCTCTGGTTGCCAACTCTCTCAATGAGGCAGGACAGCCGGATATTCGTAGTGCGTTCTCTCAGACCGAAATGGATCTTATTGCCGCAGCTGTACTCGAGCGCTGTGACAGTCTGGATGGCATTGAGGATGGTATCGTGGCAGATACGGTTTCCTGTCAGGCAACGTTTGATCTGCAGCGTGATGTGCCTACCTGCCCGGCTGATCGAGATGGCAGTTGTCTGACCCAGGAGCAGAAGACAGTGATGGACAATATCATGAACGGTGCCACTAATTCTGCAGGTGAGTTGCTATACAGCAGTTTTCCATATGACCCTGGCATGGCGGGCTCAAGCTGGGCTGGTTGGAAATTCAATTCGTCACAAAGTCAAAACCGTGATCCCGGTGCCACCTCATCAATTTTTACCACGCCGCCAGGTAATGTGGACGAATTCATGGCCATGGGAGGCTATCAGTTTGCCATGAACTTTGACATGGATACGGATGCTCCCCGCATTTATGCAACTGATGACATTTATACTGAATCCCCGATGTCATTTATGACACCGCCAGATCCGAATAACATGGAAACATTAAGCAACAGCGGTGCCAAATTACTGGTCTACCACGGTGTTGCTGATGGTGTTTTTTCTTCTGATGATACAGCTCGCTGGTATAGCGAACTAGACGCGCAGCATAATGGCTCAGCAGATGAATTTGCCAGGCTTTTCCTGGTGCCAGGCATGGGCCACTGCAGCAGCGGACCAAGTGCAGATCAGTTTGATATGTTTTCCGCATTAGTTGCATGGGTAGAAGAAGGAGAAGCACCAGCAGGTATTGCCGCCAGTGTCAGGGGCGAAGATAATGAGGCTGGCGTTAATGATGAGTTACCTGAAGACTGGTCGGAAAACCGGACCCGTCTGCTTTGCCCTTTTCCAGAAGTGGCGCGTTATAGCGGTTCAGGTGACAGTGAGGATGCAGCCAGCTTTAATTGTGAAGCACCATAATAAAACAAATTTCTTAGGTTTACGGATATTGCTATGAGTCATAAATTTAAACACATTCTACTGTCGTTCTGTCTGTTATCCGGACTGTCATTTAATGCCTGGAGCCAGGAGATTCCGGAAGCACCACAACTTGAATTCGCTTTTGAAGTTCTGGTTGAAGTTGCTGATCCAACAGTAGTGGGAATTTTACCCAATGGTACCAGACGCATTGTCGATATTCTGGGTGGCACATTTGAGGGACCTTCTGTAAAAGGACGTGTAGTTCCTGGTGGGGCTGACTGGCAGATCATCCGCGAGGATGGATTCACCGATATAGATGCCCGCTATACCCTGGAGACAGAAAGTGGCTCTCTGATCTATGTTTCCAATATTGGTATCAGGCATGCGCCTCCTGATGTTATAACCCGACTGAATGCTGGCGAGGTGGTAGAACAGTCACAAATTTATTTTCGTGCAGTACCCAAATTTGAAACCAGCGATCCGGAACTGGAATGGCTGATGAAATCAATATTTGTCGCAAGCGGTGAGCGCTATCCGAATGGTGTGGTTATTCGTTTCTGGCGCGTACCCTGAGATTCAGAAACTGCTAATTAACAAAGGGAAATACATGATGAAAAACGTACGGTTATATTTGCTTGTTCTCATGCTTTGTCTGCCTATGGCTGGTAATGCCCACCATAGTTTTGAAGTCTTTGACAGGGATAACCCCATTCAGATAGCCGGTGTCATCAGGGAGTTTCAATGGGTGAATCCGCATACCTGGGTGCAGCTTCTGGTTACTGACCCACAAACCGGCGAAGTGGTTGAATGTAGTATTGAAGTCCTCAGTCCGATTCCACTGTCACGTCGGGGCTGGACCCGCAATACATTGTTACCCGGTGAGGAAGTGACCCTGACCATATATCCGCATAAAAATGGCGGCCCAGTTGGTGCTATTGTGACGGTGGTGAAAGCCGATGGCACTGTCATTAATGCAGACACGCCCGAGACGCCTGATCCAGATGAAGAAGGACAACGATAATGAAAACGTCTAAATCTATAGTTTTATTTATCAGTTCCCTGTTTGTTTTAGTGGCGAGCCTGCCAGGCCTGTCAGCAGACAACATGCCAGTATCCGGTAATGAAAACATGAGTGATTTGACGGGCTTATGGATTGTTTCCAACCGCAGCCTTAGAGGTAGTCGTGATGAAGATTTCAATCGGCTTGAATCAGAAGAATATCTGAGCCAGCAGGGTCTGGAGGCCATTGCTACAGTCAGGCCAGCGCTTGATCCAAGTGCCATGTGTCTGCCTTCCATACCCCGCCATATTGGTTCGCCCTACCCCTTTGAAATAGTCCAGAATCAAAACCGTGTGGTCCAGCTTTTTGAATATGACAATGTATTCAGAATAATTTATACCGATGGTCGTGAGCATCCAGATACAGTTGTCGATCAACGCTATCTGGGGCATGCCGTCGGGCGTTGGGAAAATGGCGAATTAATTGTTGATACACGAAATTATAATGGCAACGCCTGGTATTCAGCTGCTGGCCTGCCTGTATCGAATCAGGCTCACCTGACAGAATGGTACAGCCTGATGGATGATGGCGATACCCTGCAGGATACCAACGAGCTCTCCGCGGGACCCGATCCT
>JAYPJO010000014.1:840-1191 GCA_038128465.1 Gammaproteobacteria bacterium | reverse complement strand
GATGTGCTTACCGAATAAAAACACTATACCTTTTTAAAATTTTCAGTCGTAAATAATTCCTATTGCAAAGGAGCAATATAATGAAACGTGATATCAGTTTTTTTCGTGGGTTCAGTAAAACTTTGGTGCTGTCAGCTTTTGCTTTGATGACCAGTTTAATTCAGGCTCAGGTCACTACATCCATGTCTGATACTGTTCCACTGTACTTCCCGGAAACCGAATTTGTGCTTGAAGCCGTAGTGGATATCGCGCCAGGCATGGACCTGGGTGATGGACCTTATGGCCCCCGCGGCATGGTGCCAATTACCGGGGGCACCTGTGCCGGACCGGGTATTCAGGGTGTTGTTTTGC
>JAYPJO010000014.1:0-830 GCA_038128465.1 Gammaproteobacteria bacterium | reverse complement strand
CAGTTAACCCGGCCAGATGGTATGCGCATGCTGGATGCACTGTATGAATTGCAAACTGACGATGGGGCCATCATCACTATTCATAATGAGGTGCTGTCCCCGACCGGTCAGACGACTCGTTTTTCTCAGATAACCCTGCTGGCGCCTGAGGAATATGGCTGGCTCAATGGCTCTATTTATGTAGGAACCCTGAACAGTCTCAGACCGGCGCGTGATGCCGTGTTGGTCAGGGTTTTCCGTGTAAAATAGATGCTGCTCAGTTCGGCTAACCCTAAATTCTAATTACAGGAAAACAAAGCATCAGGCTGATTTCATGCCTGATGCTGCTATCTTTCTGTTGCGCTGAAAGCTATCGGTTGCGAGCATAAGCGCCGATATCGTCAAACCCCGCACCGCTACAGCCTCTTTCACCATAACGGGTGAATTTTTGAATACGAGGCCCGGAATCAACTTCTCCGGTATAGACGTTACCCTCGGAGTCCGTATCCAGGGCATGCAGCCAGTGAAATTCACCCGCATGTCTGCCGCGTCTGCCAATGCGATCCAGTTCGCTATAGTTTTCACGATCAATTATGTAAAAAACACCATTTGCCAGATCCCCGACATAAAGACATGACTGTTGATCATCACTGGACAAAGTTGCATCAACTGCGGTTCCTGCTGCAGATTGAGGTGCTATGTATATCTCTGTGATGAAACCACATAGACCTGACTCAGCGCCTGGATTTTCACAAGCCTCACCATTAGCTGCGTCAAGATCAAAGACCTGGATGCGATTGTTACTGCGATCACAAACATACAAAGTCCCATCACTGCTGACTATGGCGCAG
>JAYPJO010000013.1:0-20702 GCA_038128465.1 Gammaproteobacteria bacterium | reverse complement strand
GTGTACAACATGTCGATCACCGATCCACGCAAGCTTGAAAGCGATCTCAACCAGATAGTTGGTGTGGTTACCAATGGATTGTTTGCCCAGCGACCAGCCGATCTGCTATTGCTGGGCCGACCTGATGGCGTGGAACTTATAAGCCCAGCCAATCCTTAGCTGAAATTTTCTGTATCTATTTCTGCCATGGCAGCGTCTGGATAACGCTCGCCGGCAACCGTATGCTGGTTAATCAGTGAGTTCAGCGAGTGCAGAATTTCCGCATCCAGTTTTACATCCAGGGCCGCAAAATTTTCTTCCTGGTGAGCCAGTGAGATGGTGCCGGGTATTGGAATAACGTGCTCTCCGCGGGTCAGCAGCCAGGCCAGCGCAAGCTGGGAACAGGTACAATCTGCTGTTTCAGCCAGGCTGGAAAACTCCTGCAGTAGTTGCTGATTATGTAGCAAGGCATCCCCTTTGAAGCGCGGAAAATTTCGCCGTATATCACCCTCAGGGAAGGTGGCCGGATCCAGCTTAACATTGGCAAGAAAACCCCGTCCGACCGGAGAAAAAGCTACATAGGCAACACCAAGCTCATGACACAGTTGCAAGGAAGCAATTTCCGGGTTTCTGGAAAACAGTGAATACTCATTTTGAAGGGCCGCAATCGGATGTGTGTCATGGGCCTTTTGCAGCGTCGCTGCTGAGACCTCAGAAAGCCCGATAGCGCCTATCTTACCTTCCGCCACCAGCTCGGCCATGGCGCCAACGCTTTCTTCCACCGGCACTTTTTTATCCCAGCGGTGCAGGTAATACAAATCAATAAAGTCAGTTTGCAGTCGTCGCAGGCTATCCTCACAGGTCTTTTTAATCACTTCAGGGCGGCCATCAATAGCCCGTTTTCCTTCATGATTTTTGAAGAGGCCACACTTGCTTGCCAGATAATATTCCTGGCGTCTGCCTGCCAGCGCTTCGCCCAACAGTTCCTCATTGGCGCCAAAGCCATAAAGCGCAGCGGTATCCAACAAGGTATAACCAGTATCCAATGCATGGTTAAGTACCTTGTGTGCGTGCTGCTTATCCGGCGGGGTACCGTATGCATGTGAGAGTGTCATGCAACCAAAACCAATGGCTGAAACCTGATGAGCATTTATCGTTCTTTCTTGCATATGATTGTTTTATCGTTTCTGTGAAAAGTTCTATTTTAGAAAAAAATAAGCCCGATATCTTTACTATATCGGGCTCATTTTTTAAGCCGAGCTAAATCAGGGCTTGGCTTTAATAAGGTCTTTGAATACCTCGAGGGAAGGCAACATCCCAGTGTTCCTGAATCAGGCCATCACTAGCACGGATCATATCAAAGCGGTAATAGGCACTTTGTTCACCCGGACTGGCGGGATCGTCTTCCATGCGCTGGTCGAATTTGAGATAAAAATCCCCTGACACCAGTTCCAGTGTCGGCGGTGTAATCCACTCATCCTCCAGCGGAGTCGGAGTACGGTTGCGGCCGAAGAATTCGATGAAATTATCTCGACCTCCGGGTACACCCATGTTGTGCTGCATGTAATTTTCATGGAAATATTCCCGTGCCAGGTCCACCTGGCCATATTGCAGGATATCCTTGAATTCAATGCGCCCCAGACGCAGGGTTTCCTGTTCGCGGGCAGACAGATTGGTGGAGTCATTGAAAGTGCCGCCTCCAGCTGCCTTGCCAAAATCTTCTGTCACTCTTTTGCGAGCTCCGTCCCAGTGCTCAACAATCATGCCGTCTTCTATTCTGAGCAAATCAATAGTGTTGTATTTATAGATAATAGCGGGTTCCATCACATTGGTGATGAACTTGCCCCACATGATCCAGACATATTCATTCTTTGCAAAAATCACTTCCGGGACAGTGGCATCCCAGTTCTGAATCAACATCGGACTGTTTCTTAGTGCATCCACAAAAGCATCGCGCCCAAGGCCGATATTTGGATTCCAGGAATTAAAATCTTCCGGCATGTAATGAGAGGCAATATCCAGATTACCGCGGTTAAGTATGTCTCGAACAAATTCCATCGCAAATGCCACATTTGCACGCTCATCGGCATTCATGCCAGTAGAGGTCTGCTGTGGCACTGGATATTGTGCTGAAGCTGGACTAGCCATAAACAACAGGCTGAATATTAGGATTATTTTTTTCATTTTTTTGCTCCTGGGTGGTATTTAAATTAAACGGGGTTAAGGATAATACAATTCTTTTTAGCGTGCTGGATAGTGCGAATTATAAAAAGGCAAGCTGAAATCATTAACTCAATGGTAAGCCTTCCTGCTGCCAACGCAGTAACCCGCCCTGAATATTAGCAATTTCTGCCCTGCCTTCAGCCTTTAATATCGAATGAGCCAGGACTGATCGTTTACCCGAGCGACAGATGGTCATAACCGGTTTGTCGTCGGGCACTTCATCCAGACGGTCCCGCAGCTCATCGATGGGTATCAACTGGGCATCAGCTATTCGAGCACCCTCTTCATCTGTTTCAGCTTTTGTTCTGACATCAAGAATATGCACCTGGTCTTTATGGGACGCCACCCATTGCGGGGTAATTTCCTGCACGCCGCTGTAGGTAGTAATCACCGGGGCCCAATCTGGCTCTCGGGGCAAAGCGCTGTCTTCAGGCTTACCCGCTTTCAGATTTGCCGGAACGGCAATATCAAGTTTTTTGGGATGAGGCAGCTGCATATTTTCTATGTAGCCAACAAAGTCATTCTCATTAGCCTGCCCGCCAATTCTTGGATTAAAGGTTTTTTCCTCTGCTATGCTACTGGCTGTTCGTCCTGCATAATCATGCCCCGGATATACCAGGCAATCACCTGGCAGGCTGAACAAACCATCCCTTATAGAGTGAAACAGTTTGCTGGCAGAGCCCTGTTGAAAGTCCGTGCGCCCACAAGCTCTGATCAAGAGACTGTCTCCAGTAAAAACCATGCTGTTGTCATTAAGCAGATAACTGACACAACCATCGGTATGTCCTGGTGTTGCAATCACACTTAAATACCAGTTACCAAAATTTATGATATCGCCATCAGCTAGCTGGCGATCCAGTCCTTCTATGCCTGAGTCAGCAGATGCCATTATCTGACTATCAAGACTGTGTTTGAATAACCAGGCTGCAGTGACATGATCAGCATGACAATGGGTTTCCAGACAGGCAATCAGGTTAAGATTTAATTCCTGAATCAGGGATACATCACGGGAATATTGCTCATAGACTGAATCAATCAGAACAGCTTCACGCTTATCCAGATCAGCCAGCAAATAGGTATAGGTACCAGTATCCTGATCGAATAGTTGCTTGAACTGAAGCGATGTTGACGCCATAACTTTAAATGAAATTAATTTACCTAAGCGCTGTACTCGCCAGCACTGTATTTTTGAGACATTTCTTCAAGGTTATATATCTTGCCCATATTTGCAATCTGCCCGGCTGTACCGAAAGCTTCAAGCCTGGCTTTGACAATATCTTTCATGGCAGAAATGGTCGGTGTCAGGAATTTACGCGGGTCAAACTCGGATTTATTTTCAGCCAGAAAGCGTCTGACTGCCCCGGTCGATGCCAACCGCAGATCAGTATCTATATTAACTTTGCGTACACCATTTTTAATGCCTTCCTGAATTTCTTCTACCGGGACACCATAAGTTTCAGGAATCTCGCCACCAAACTCATTGATAACAGCCAACCAGTCCTGTGGCACAGATGAGGATCCGTGCATTACTAAATGTGTATTTGGGATTCTTTGATGAATCTCCTTGATCCGCTCTATGGCGAGAATATCGCCTGTTGGTGGACGGCTGAATTTATAAGCGCCATGACTGGTGCCTACCGCAATTGCCAATGCATCAACCTGAGTCGCTTCGACAAATTTTGCGGCTTCTTCCGGGTCAGTCAGTAACTGATCCATGGAAAGTTTTCCTTCTGCGCCATGACCATCTTCTTCACCGGCCATGCCCGATTCCAGCGAACCCAGACAACCCAGTTCACCTTCAACCGACACACCACAAGCATGCGCCATTTTTACAGTCAGCGCTGTGACATCAACATTGTAATCAAAATCCATTGGGGTTTTGCCATCCTCGCCCAGCGAACCATCCATCATCACAGACGAAAATCCAAGCTGGATAGATCGCTGGCAAACTGATGGTGATACACCATGATCCTGATGCATGACGATGGGAACATGTGGAAATTCATCTATCGCTGCCTGGATCAAATGACGTAAAAAATTTGACCCTGCATATTTTCTGGCACCTGCAGAGGCCTGCAGTATCACGGGGCTGTTCATTTCATCCGCACCCATCATTATCGCTCGAACCTGTTCCAGGTTATTTACATTAAATGCCGGTACTCCGTAATTATTTTCAGCTGCATGATCCAGCAGCTGTCGCAAACTAATTAAGGCCATATGATTTTCCTTTTTAAATTCAAGTCGATTAATTCTAGTTGATCGTCATTATGCTAAAGGGTTTACTTCAGTACTTTACGCTTTAACTCACAAACCTTTACTGCGCTGTTCTAGGATTTCAACTGCCGGTAGTACTTTTCCTTCAACAAATTCAAGGAAAGCACCACCGCCGGTAGAAATATACGAAACCTGTTCAGCAATCTGATAGCGTTCAATTGCAGTGATAGTTTCTCCACCACCGGCAATTGAAAATCCCTGATTATCGGCAATTGCTCTGGCAACTGCCTCAGTCCCGGCAGCGAAGGCATCGAATTCAAATACCCCTACCGGCCCATTCCAGAGAATGGTTTTCATGATTCCTATTGTCGCTATAAATTCCGCAATAGTTGCCGGACCAATATCCAGAATCATATCATCCTCAGCAATATCAGCAATTGCCTTGATTTCCGACTGGGCTGTCTCACTAAACTCTTTGGCAACTGCCACATCCGCAGGCAATGGAATATGCGTCAAGGTCATTATTTCCCTTGCCTTTTCCAGCATATCCTCTTCATATAATGACTGACCTACCTGATATCCTGCTGCTGCCAGGAAGGTATTGGCGATCCCGCCACCTACAATCAACTGATCAACTTTTCGGGCAAGTGCCTCCAGCACCATAAGCTTACTGGACACCTTGGCACCCCCGACTATTGCTAGCATCGGTTGAGCAGGTCTGGCCAGAGCCTTATCCAGCGCTGTTAACTCTCCTTCCAGCAACAGTCCGGCACAGGCAACTGGTGCATATTTAGCAACCCCATGAGTACTTGCCTGAGCCCTGTGCGCGGTGCCAAAGGCGTCCATGACAAACACATCACACAGGCTGGCATAGTATTGTGATAATTCATCACTGTTCGCTTTTTCTCCTGAATTGCAGCGAACATTCTCCAACATCACACAACTCCCGGCGGACAGACCTGCAGCAGCATCAGCTGAAAAATCTTCAGCCATGAGTGCCACATTCATATTCAGAAGTTGGGATAAATATTCGGCCACTGATGCCATGCTCGCTTCCGGCTGGTCCGATATCGGGACACCTTCCTGGGGACGCCCTAGATGGGACATCAGAATAACGGTAGCACCATGATCCAGAGCATAACGAATGGTAGGTAGCGCTGCCCGTATTCTTGCATCATTTAAAATTTTTCCATCTTTAATGGGAACATTTAAGTCCTCTCGGATCAGAACCTTTTTTCCATTCAGTTCTGTTTCCTGCATTGATTGAATACTCATTATGTTTTTACCATATTAAGTTCATTCACTATTTATCCAGTTACTCAGAAAGTTTCGAAATCAGCCCCGCTACATCAAGCATGCGATTGGCATAAGCCCACTCATTGTCAAACCACACCAGAAGATTGACCAGATGTCTGCCAACCACTCTGGTTTGCCCCAGGTCGACTATGGCAGATCTGGGATCGTGATTAAAATCACAGGATGCCAGCGGCTCATCGGTATAAGCCAGTACATTCAGCGGCAGTGCTTCTGACGCTTCTTTAACGATCTCAATGATCTGTTCTGTGGAACAGGGCTGTTTAACTGTCAAGGTTAGATTGACAGCCGAAACATTAATTGTCGGTACCCTGATTGCCTGTGCTGCAAATTTTCCTGCCATTGCCGGCAGAATTCTTTCAACACCTTTTGCCAGGGCCGTTTCAACCGGAATTATGGATTGAAAAGCGCTACGGGTAAGACGTAAATCAGTATGATGGTAGGCATCAATCAGTGGTTGATCATTCATGGCTGAATGAATTGTTGTGATCATGCCATGTTCTATTCCCAGGGCATCATCTAATACCTTTATGACTGGTACAGAACTGTAAGTTGTGCAGGAAGCTGCTGAAATAATGGTATGTTCTTTTTTAAGATGTTGATGATTCACACCATACACCAAGGTAATATCAACATCAGGACTTGCAGGCTGAGAAAACAGCACACGTTTGGCGCCATTCTTTAAATGAACTTCAGCGTCGCTGCGCTTGGCATAGACTCCTGTACATTCCAGCACCAGATCAACATCATGCCAGTCAAGTTCCGCGATATCCTCGGCCTGCCTGACTGATATTTCGTCTTCATTGATAAGCAGACTGTCACCAGCCCTACTGACATTCCCCCTGAATCGGCCGTGGGTACTGTCATATTCAATCAGATGAGCCAGGGTATCCAGATCAGCCAGCTCATTAACACTGACTATCTGAATATCAGAAGCAGGTCTTTCATAATGAGCACGGAGCACATTGCGGCCTATACGCCCCATGCCATTTATTGCCAGTGTAATGTCACCCATCTTTTGTCATTTCAGCTGGTTCATGAGCCAAACTGGGAGGCTCTGATGTTGCAAAAGGTGGGCGATATGACACTAATCTCAAAAATCCTCTAAGGCTTGCTGGACATTCTCAGTGGTAAACCCGAAATGCTCCATAACCACTGCGCCCGGAGCCGACTCGCCAAAAGTGCTCATACCAATGACTTTACCATCTAGCCCAACATATTTATGCCAGTAATCCTGTTGCGCTGCTTCAACTGCCAGGCGCTTGCGAACATTGCCAGGCAAAATAGATTCTTTATAGTCTGAATCCTGTGCATCAAACACATCAGTAGAAGGCATGCTGACCAGCCGTACATTCTGTCCCTTGGTATTCGCCTCGGTGACTGCTTCGAGGCAAATGGATACTTCTGAACCAGTTGCTATTACAATAATCTCGGGGTCACCCTCACAGTCTTGCAGGATATAAGCCCCCCTGGAAATGGAATTTATCTGCTCCTGATTTCTATCTATATGCGGTACCGCTTGCCTGGATAAAATCAATGCAGTAGGCCCTTGTGCTCTGAGTATGGCTGACTTCCATGCAACAGCAGTTTCAACGGCATCGGCTGGCCGCCATACAGACATATTTGGCGTCATCCGTAAATTGCTGACCTGCTCTATAGCCTGATGTGTCGGTCCATCTTCCCCCTGACCAATGGAGTCATGGGTAAACACCATAATATTTTGCTGCTTCATAAGAGCCGCCATCCTCGCAGCATTACGGGCATATTCCATAAATATCAGAAAGGTTCCCCCATATGGAAGAAAACCTCCGTGCAGAGCTATACCATTATTGATGGCTAGCATGCCGAATTCCCGCACGCCATAATAAATATAATTACCATCCTTTTTGTCAGTTATTGCCTTACTGCCAGACCAGGCAGTCAGGTTTGATCCGGTAAGGTCTGCTGATCCGCCAATTAACTCAGGCAGGATCTCACCAAAGGCTGCTATCGCATTTTGAGATGCCTTACGGGTGGCCATTGCTTGCTTTTTTTCAGCGCAAGAACGAATATAGTTGTCAGCGATACCTTCGAACTCTTCATAGCGCTGGCCGCTTACCCTGCGCATGAATTCCATCGCCAGATCAGGATATTCCTGCTCATATTGCATAAAGAGTGCCTGCCAGGCCGCTTCTGCACTGCGCCCACTATCATGAGCATTCCAGGTTTGATAGATATCATCCGGTATTTCAAAAGCCGGTTGTGTCCAGCCCAGCGTTTCACGTGTTGCGGCAACCTCATCTTCTCCCAGCGGCGCACCATGGCAACTTTCCTTACCGGCTTTATTCGGAGAACCTTTACCGATTACTGTCTTGCATATGATCAGTGTCGGTTGTTCCTGATTCTGCTGAGCTGATTCTATAGCTGCAGCTATTTCTTCGGTGTTATGACCATCGCATTGTATAACCTGCCAGTTATAGGACTGGTACCGCAGACTCGTATCATCTGCAAACCATGCTTCCACCTCACCATCAATTGAAATGCCATTATCGTCATAAAAAACAATGAGTTTACCCAGACCCAGTGTGCCTGCAAGAGAGCAGACCTCGTGAGAGATTCCCTCCATAAGGCAACCGTCACCGGCAAAAACATAGGTATAGTGATCTACAATATTCAGGGACTCACGATTGAACTGTGCAGCCAGAGTTCGCTCGGCAATAGCCATTCCCACACCATTAGCCAGTCCCTGCCCCAGGGGGCCGGTCGTGGTTTCGACACCTGGTGTGTAGCCGTATTCTGGGTGGCCAGGTGTTTTCGAGTGTAGCTGTCTGAAATTTTGCAGATCGTCGATGCTCACGTCATAGCCAGCCAGATGCAACAGCGAATAAATCAGCATGGAGCCATGACCATTGGATAAGATAAACCTGTCCCGGTCGACCCAACCCGGATTCAGGGGGTTATGTTTTAGATAGTCATGCCACAGAACTTCAGCTATATCTGCCATCCCCATCGGAGCACCCGGATGCCCTGATTTGGCTTTTTGAACGGCATCCATGCTTAATACCCGAATGGCATTGGCACAATCCAATCTAGATGCCTTTCGCACAATAGCGTCAGTAGTTCCGGTATTTTTCCTCATGAGTTCTCCTGAAATTGATACGCTTAGGTCACTTCCCAAGATAGGATTTGCTGCCAGATTTTTCGAGCGGCTATTCTCTCTCAGCCAGTAAAAATATGCCAGAACTATCCATACGTAATAGCCTGATCTACAGCATAAAATTGCGTAAAACGCTTAGTAATGGTACATTGCGCTGCCTTGAAAATGACATACTTCCATTCAAATAAAGAGATAGATTTTATATGAGTGAAGCAGCACTGTTTACATCGGAATCCGTATCAGAAGGACATCCCGATAAAATATCCGACCAGATTTCCGATGCCATTCTGGATGCCATCATTGCCCAGGATCCGAATGCGCGCGTAGCTGTCGAGACATTAACCAAAACCGGCCTTGCTCTGGTAGCCGGTGAAGTAAAAATGAATGAGGATGTCTCGATTGATATTGAGAGAATTGTCCGCGGAGCCATCAAAAAAATCGGCTATGATGATTCTGCCATGGGTTTTGATTACAAAAGCTGTGCTGTATTGAATGCCATTGGAGAACAATCCAGTGACATCAATCAGGGTGTCGATCGTGGCGATCCAAAAGAACAGGGTGCTGGTGACCAGGGCCTGATGTTCGGCTATGCCTGCCGTGAAACTGATGTACTTATGCCTGCTCCTATTACCTATTCTCATTTGCTGGTTAAACGCCAGGCCGAAGTACGTAAAAGCGGCAGTTTACCTTTCTTGAGACCCGATGCCAAAAGCCAGATCACCTTTCGCTATGTTGATGGTCAACCGCAGTCAATAGATGCTGTTGTATTGTCCACCCAGCACGACGAAGATGTTTCCGATAATGAACTGCATGAAGCGGTGATGGAAGAAATTATCAAACCGGTTCTGCCTGCTGAATGGCTAGATGCAGACACCAAATATCACATTAATCCAACTGGTCGATTTGTTATTGGCGGACCTCACGGTGACTGTGGCCTTACCGGGCGCAAAATTATTGTTGATACCTATGGTGGTATGGCTCGTCATGGTGGTGGGGCTTTCTCCGGCAAGGATCCATCTAAAGTTGACCGTTCAGCAGCCTATCTGGCGCGCTATATTGCAAAAAATATTGTTGCCGCAGGCATTGCCGATAAATGTGAAATACAGCTTTCCTATGCAATTGGAGTGGCTGATCCGACTTCTGTACTGGTTGATACCTTCGGTACAGGTCAAATTGATGATTTAGCCATTACCAGACTGGTTCGTGATCATTTCGAACTGCGTCCAGGTGGCTTGACTGAAATGCTGAACCTGTTGCAGCCCATATATCAGAATACAGCGGCTTATGGTCACTTTGGCCGGGATGAGTTTTCCTGGGAAAAAACGGATAAAGCTGAAGCATTAAAAGCTGATGCAGGTCTGTAAGTCTGACAGATAAGCCTGATAAAATTTCAAGGATACCAATTAATGAATAACCCCAACATGCAAGTTGTAGAAAGCGAAGATTATAAAGTTGCCGATATCAGCCTGGCAGACTTTGGCCGCCGTGAAATCACACTGGCTGAAGCCGAGATGCCGGCACTGATGACCCTGCGTGACAAATACAGCGAAGAGCAGCCGCTGGCTGGAGCTAAAATTATTGGCTGCATCCATATGACCATACAAACTGCGGTTTTGATTGAAACACTCAGAGCTCTTGGTGCCGAAGTACGCTGGTCTTCCTGTAATATTTTTTCTACACAGGACCACGCTGCAGCAGCGATTGCTGCTGCCGGTGTAGCCGTTTATGCCTGGAAAGGCCAGACCGAAGAAGAAGCTGAATGGTGTATAGAGCAGACTATTCTCAAAGATGGGAAACCCTGGGATGCCAACATGCTGTTGGATGATGGCGGCGATTTAACTGCCATGGCTCACAATAAATACCCGGAGATTTTGGAAAACATTCACGGTATTACCGAAGAAACTACTACTGGCGTACACCGCTTGTATGAAATGCTGGAAAAAGGCACCCTGAAAGTACCTGCCATTAACGTCAATGATTCAGTAACCAAATCTAAAAACGACAATAAATACGGCTGCCGTCACTCCCTGAATGATGGCATAAAACGCGGTACTGACATGTTGCTCGCGGGCAAAAAAGCCCTGGTCATTGGTTATGGTGATGTCGGTAAGGGATCCGCCCAGAGTCTGCGACAAGAAGGTATGATAGTTCGCATCACTGAAATCGATCCGATCTGTGCCATGCAGGCCTGCATGGACGGCTTTGAAGTGGTCTCTCCTTACAAAAACGGCATTAACACCGGACAGGCTGATTGTGTTGACACAGAACTTATGCAAAATACCGATCTGATTGTAACCACCACCGGCAATGTAGATGTTTGTGATGCCAACATGCTCAGCTCGCTTAAAAGTGGCTCTGTGGTCTGTAACATTGGTCACTTCGATTCTGAAATAAATACTGTATTTATGCGCAAGAACTGGCAGTTTGAGGAAGTTAAACCTCAGGTGCATCGTGTGATTCGTGGTACAGACAGTGAAGGTAATGATGATTACCTGATTCTGCTTTCCGAGGGCAGGTTAATTAACCTTGGTAATGCTACCGGCCATCCTTCACGCATTATGGATGGCTCATTTGCCAACCAGGTTCTGGCGCAGATGTATTTATGGGAAAGAAAATATGCTGAACAGGATGAAGCCGCACAAAAAGCCAGCCTGAAAGTTGAAGTGCTTCCCAAACACCTGGATGAAGAAGTTGCCGCCTGCATGGTCAAGGGCTTCGGTGGGGTGATTACAAAAATGACCCAGGAGCAATCGGAATATCTGGGTATTCCCGTTGAAGGTCCTTTCAAGCCAGACAGCTACAAGTACTAGTGTTCTTCTGAATACTTCGCTGACACTTTTGCAGCACAGATAAAGTCGTTTTCTGACAGACCGCCGACGGTGTGTGTCGTAAAACTGACTTCGCAGTAATTGTATCCGGCACTGAAGTCAGGATGATGATCTTCCCTATTGGCAAGCAAGGCCATTGCATTGATAAATGACATGGTGTGCAAAAAGTCTTTAAACTCAAAGTGCCTGGAAATCATCTTGCCATCTTCACTAAGCCCCCATTCTGGTAATTGTTCCAGGTAAGTCATGGCCACTTCAGCTTCGATGGGCGCTGTTCCTTTTTCACAAGGGGTACAATGTTGTTTGTTTAATTCAAGCTCAGCCATAAAACACTCCGCCAATCCAACAGGTAAAGCTCTATCTTACACTGCTGTACTGCTATCTAACTCTTTAAATTTGTTCTAGGTTAGCAAATTCTGACTAGCAGTCTTATATTTCTCAAGTACCAGTATATGAACCTGGAAAACACCCATGCTGAATTTACTCTCACCTTGAATAGTCAGGCCTGGTTATAATAATCCTGCAAATGATTATTCTTATTTTAATAGCACTACTGGCACTTCTGATACTTGGTCCTCAACAATGGGCAAAGTATATCTTGAGCAAACACAGCAAACACCGTGACGACATCCAGGGTACTGGTGGGCAGTTCGTTAAACACTTGCGTAAAAAATTCAAACTCGATTATTTAAAACTGGAACCCAGTACTGCTGGCGATCATTACGATCCTATGAGCAAAACAGTGCGTTTAAGCGAAACTAATCTTAACGGTCAGTCACTCACAGCTGTTGCTGTTGCTGCACATGAATTTGGGCATGCCCTCCAACATGCCAGAAATTATCAGCCCTTGCTTGCCCGCACTCGCATGGTCGGCTTTGCTCAGCGATTTGAAAAAGTAGGCGGATTTATTCTGATAGCCCTGCCATTACTGAGCATGACTCCCGGAGGCGCCCGTTTAATCCCATTGTTAATTGTTTTTATGATCATCACCGTTGCCATAAACGCCATTGTCCATCTGGTTACCTTACCAGTAGAATTCGATGCCAGTTTTGGCCGGGCTTTACCCATCCTAAAGCAGGGGCAATATATTAATAGCAATGATATGCGTTCTGTCAGACATATTTTGCTTGCCTGTGCCTTTACCTATCTGGCCAGCTCCATGGCTGGCCTGTTAAACTTCTGGCGCTGGTTTCGTTTTTTGAGAAAATAATTCAACTATATGTTCACAGGAATTTAATTTTGTGAAAACACTATTTTTTGCCCTTTGTGTGGTAACACTATGCAGTTGTATCTGGGTGGACCTTACCGATCAGGGCGCTAATGTCAGAGTACTGACAGCAGATCAGCTGGAACCTTCCTGTCGACAAACCGGTACTACTCACGTGGAGGTTATAAACAGGGTGATTTTGGAAAGAGCGGCAAGTAATGTTCTGCTCGAACTGCAGGCTCTGGCCAGAAACCAGGCCGCGGAACGCGGCGACGACACGATAGTTGCAATGACAGCAGTAGTTGATGGCGAACAGGATTATGCCCTTTACAAATGCATACCCGATTAGCCAAAACATAAGAATCAATTAGTTAGCTTAGTTGAGTTTTTTTAAGGAAACCCTTCCGACCCAAAATTTGAATATGCAGATAACAACCTCTAACCGACAGGCCAGCAGGATATCAGGAAAGAGGCATCGCATTTACCAGAGAAAATTAATACTTAAAATCTTATTATCCTTTCACCAGTTCCTGTAAGGTAACAATCCGGAAGTCTGGCTTTTTTGTAACTTTTTGCAGGATATTTTCTCCGACTGCTAGATATTCTACATTGATCCCCATCACATGCGGATGCCAAATAAAGACCCTGAAGCCATTATTGTCACGGGCTTCATCCAGCAAACGGATCCAGGATGCCTCCACTTCAGGAGCAGGAATGTTTTTTGATAACCACTGGCGGGCATCTATGGTTGCATCCAGATAGGGTACATGCCAGAGCGATTCACTCAATGCCTGAATTTCTCCACCATCTTCGTTTTTATCATTCAAGCTTGAATCAATCGTATACCCAAACTCATCCAGCAGCCTGACGGTGTTAGGTGTTTTTTTCCCGCCTGGCGCCCTGAATGACGTCGGTCTGATACCACAGGCACTATGCAAAGCATCTGTTGAGCGTGCCATTAACTCCTCTTCCCGATCCGGACTCAGCTCTGACCACGGCTCATGCTGCCAGCCATGCATACCAACGCTGTGACCCATATTGATCAGGTCTGCAATAATGTCGGGATGCGCCTCACCATTCCAGCCTTCAATAAAATGCGTAATTTTCACACCATAGCGGTCATACAAATCCAGCATTGCCGGAAAGCCCTTTTCCAGAGCTGGACGTTGTCCAGGTGGTCTGGGTTTATCAATTACACCCCTTCCCAGATCGGCAGCATCGGAAAGATTATCCATGGTGAAACAAATTTTTGCTGTCATAGTATTTTAAATAATCACTTTTTGTTTAGTCTGAAATTTAACCTTAATACTCCGTCATGACACTACTAAGTTAAAGTGTGATACGCCAAAACGCATACATCCATGTACAGGCTCGGCTGGCGACATCCTGTCTCCAGACGGTCACGCTTTAACTTAGCAGTTCCCTGACTGCCCGGCTCCACATTTCAATCGTACTAATTTTATGAAAAATATTATTTGGAAAAGTTTTGGGGAACCCACCACCTTATTATTTAGCGTCATAAGCGGGCTCAGCTTCGAAATCCCTAGCGTTACGAGCGAAGCAAATTCGAGGCAAAGCTAAAATTTGATAAGGGAGCTTACAAAACAGTAAGTGACCGAATCAAATTTTAGCTTTAACGAAGAAGTTGCAAGCGCAGTAACTAGGATGGGTTGTAACCGAGTAAAGATTTATATTCAAGGAATTCGCCAAACGCCTCATCCCCAAATTCCCGACCATTCCCCGACTGCTTATACCCACCAAAAGGCACACTAATATCCAGACCGGCATTATTCAGGCTGATATAACCGGCACGAATTTTTGAAGCAATCTCCCGTGCATGATCAATATTTTTACTTTGCACATAACCACCCAGACCGTAGTCAGTATCGTTGGCAATTTCTATTGCCTCTTCTTCAGTGTCGTAGCCAATAATGCTTAATACCGGTCCAAAAATTTCTTCCCGGGCAATATCCATATCATTGCTGACATGGCTGAAAATCGTTGGCTTAACAAAATAGCCTTGCTCCAGACCCTCAGGCTTACCTTCACCACCTGTAACAAGTGTTGCACCACTATTAACACCGCTTTTTATCAGGCGCTGAATCTTTCCCCATGCCTGATCAGAAATAACAGGCCCCATGCGGCTATCCTGTTTAGGATCACCTGGAGTCCAGCTTTCGGCAACTTCTTTGGCGATGTTACTGACCTCATCCATCAGTTTATTGGGAACCAACATACGAGTTGGTGCACGACAGGATTGGCCGGAATTCATCATGACACTGTTTACACCACCGGTTACAGCCTCCTTCAGATCAGCATCTTCCAGAACTATATTAGGGCTCTTGCCACCCAGTTCCTGGTGTACGCGCTTTACAGTTGGCGCTGCCGCCTGTGCTACAGCGACTCCAGCTCTGGTTGAGCCGGTAATGGAAACCATATCAACCAATGGGTGCTCGGCAATTGCCTCTCCTACCTCAGGTCCAAAACCCTGTACCAGGTTAAACACACCAGCAGGAACACCGGCAGCATGTAGAATATCGGCAAATATTTTCCCGGAATATGGCGCTACTTCTGATGGTTTAAGCACCACTGTACATCCCACCGCCAAGGCTGGACTCACCTTGGCACATATCTGGTTGATGGGCCAGTTCCAGGGAGTTATAAAACCGCAAACGCCAATTGGTTCACGACTGATGTGACTACCTCCCCGATCAGTTTCAAATTCAAAACGCTCGAGCACTGAGCGGGTATTTTTAAAATGATTTACCCCGAGAGTTGCCTGAACATTTTCAGATAACCAGGCCGGGGCTCCCATCTCTTCGGTGATTGCCCTAGCCAGTTCAGGGATATGATTTTCAAACTCGTCAATGATACGACTCAATACTTGCAGACGCTCTTCTCTACTGGTTTGCGACCAGGATTCAAATGCTGCCGACGCTGCCTTAACAGCCTTATCAACATCTGCTTTACTACCTGCATTGATATGCCCGCAAACCTCTTCAGTTGCCGGATCTATAACATCAATCGCATTGGATTGAACCGGGTCAATCCATTCGCCATTGATATAAAACTGCAAATAATCTCTCATATTGAAAACCTTAAACGCTGAAATAACTTGGATTGCCGAGTATAACTCAAGTATTGCAATTGAAATACTTGGGGCATCTCGGATTAAAAAAATAAATCTGCTCCTTGAACATAACTACCAGAAAGTACTGGATTCACAGAAAAAGGAATTGTAAACGGTTTGGCAAGCAGTTATCTCAGCTGGTCAATTCAAATAACGACACCAATTGCTATAAGCTGTAAAAAAAGCCAGGCAAAAATCCCTGCCAGGACATCATCTAGCATAATACCTAAGCCACCATGAATTTTTTTATCAATAATATTTATAGGGAATGGTTTTAAAATATCGAACAGGCGAAACAGAATAAATCCTGTAATCACCCAGATCCAGCCACTTGGTGCCAAAAACATGGCAATCCAGTAGCCAACGAATTCATCCCAGACGATACCAGCATGATCATGAACACCCAGCAATTTTGAACTGCGTTCACAAATATAAACTCCAATTACCAATGCCAAAATCAAAAACACTGAATACGCCAATACAGGCAAATGAGCCAGAAACAAATAGAGAATAACGGCAACGACAGTACCTACTGTACCTGGAGCTTTTGGAGATAACCCACTGCCAAAACCAAAGGCCAGCAGGTGCACCGGATGAGATAGAACTTTCTTACTGATTTTTATTTCCGACATAAAGCTAACTGCTACTGGATATTTCTTTATCTGTCTTTCCTAAAGCTTGATTGATGTGAATCAACATATCAATACTGTCTATGTAATATGATTTCACCACTATTTGAAACGTGGAGATGTTCTAATGGTTGATATAGTCGCCCCTATAAGTATGGGTCTAGCAGCAATTTCTCTTGTCGGCATTATTTCTGTTTTGGCCCTGATAGCAATGGGCAAAATAGAAGTTTAATAACTATTACTTCAAATAAATTGTTGGAAAGGCTGGTACGGCGTTTTGACAGTAATACCCCCCTGTTAAAAATGCTGGTAGCCGGCCTTTGCAACTTCTATTTCCTTACCTTCTGAGTCCAGGCATCTGACTCTGCTTCCTTTTACTACGCGACCAATTAAAGTGATTGCAATATCAGTCTGACTTGCCTGTTCTAAAAATGCTTTCTGGTTGTCTTCAGCAACTGTTATCGCCAGTTCATATTCATCACCTGCTGTTAGTGCTAGCGATAATCCCTTCTGTTTATCTTCCATTGATCCCATAAATTTTTTAACCGTTGTTGCTATAGGGATTTTACTGGCAATTAACTCTATGCCCACTTCGCTTTGCCGGGCAACATGTCCAAGGTCTGCAACAAGCCCATCTGAAATATCGATTGCAGCTGATGCAGTTCCGGCAATACTCTGTCCCAGTGCCAGACGTGGTTGAGGTTTATAATAAGCATTATACAACTCTATGGTGTCAGGTTTGTTCAAAGACATGCCATTGCTTAACAGGCTTACTGCTAAACCTGCGGCGCCCAATACACCGGAAACATAAACCAGATCACCAGGTCTGGCACCTGATCGTGACAACTGAGCTCCTTTCTCAATCAGACCATGTACCTGAATCGTAATACCCAGAGGGCCTTTGCTGATATCTCCGCCAATCAATGGGCATGCATAGTTTTGCACCATGGTTTCCAGACCAAGAGAAAAAGCCTGTAACCAGTCATCTTCGGCCTTTGGCAAACTCAACGCCAATGTACACGCCAGTGGCGTTGCACCCATGGCTGCGAGATCACTCAAATTCACAGCCATGGCTCGTTGTGCAATAAGTGAAGGGTCTGTCTGTGCTGGGAAATGTACATCTGCCAGCAAAGTATCCATGGATACTGCCAGCAATTTTTCTGCAGGAAGGTCTAAAAGGGCGCAATCGTCTCCAATACCAACAGGAAGTTGCGCTGATTGCATTGTGTCGGGGATAAGACCTGGTCGATTAAAATATTTTTTTATTAGTTCAAATTCTGAAACGGCCATATTGCCTCTCAGGCCTGGTCGGAATTACTCAAAACTTCACCGGTAATTTCAATGGCCCTGAATTCCTTTGCCAGCTTATCGAGCACCCCATTAATATATTTATGACTTTCCGTTGCTCCATATCTTTTGGCCAGATCCACATATTCATTGATTACAACTCTATAGGGAACATCAATTCGCTCGGTAAATTCAAAACACCCCAGACGTAACAGGGCCAGTTCAATCGGATCCAGCTGGTTGATCTTACGATCCAGTTTGTCCGTAAATTCCTGGTCAATTTTATCTGTATTGTTGATGATGTAATTTAACGCCTGATGGAAAAACTCCCAATCAATTTTGGCGGTATTATCGCTGCGGAATTGGGCTTCAATATCACTGCTGACACCCTGTGCGAGTTGCCATTGATAAAGAGCCTGTACCAGCAAAGATCTGGCTTTTTTGCGATGTGATATTTTGGGTTGTGATGAATCCCCTGACATATTTAAAGCTTGCGGGACAGACTGACCATTTCAAGTGCAGTCATCGCCGCGTCAGCACCTTTATTGCCCGCTTTGGTACCAGCTCTTTCTATAGCCTGTTCAATGGTATCAACTGTGAGCACGCCAAAGGCTACCGGAAGATCAAACTCCAGACTGACCTGACTCAAGCCGCGACTGCATTCATTACAAACATAATCAAAATGCGGTGTACTGCCTCTGATCACAGCGCCCAGCGCAATGATGGCATCAAATTGCTCAGATTGAGCCAGTTTTTGTGCTGCCAGGGATATTTCAAAGGCGCCGGGTACTTTAACAACTGTTATTGAGTTTTCGGGCACACCGTGACGACGCAGACAGTCTATCGCCCCCTGTTGCAGGTTGTTGACTATGAACTCATTAAAGCGTCCTGCAACAATGGCATAATTGGCGCTCGCACCAGTGTACTCACCCTGTATGGTTTTTATCAGACTCATTTTATTCTCTAAATTCCCGATATGTTCTCAATGCATTGCATGTATTTTTCATTTTTTAAACTACATACCCGTACTGAAACAAAATCTTTTGCTAAACATTCTAAATTTCTAGTGCCAAGCTTATTCTTCACAGGGAATATATTCCACTACTTCCAGATCAAAACCGGAAATAGCATACTTGGTCGGATAACTCATTAGACGCATTTTCCCAACACCCAGATCACGTAATATTTGCGAACCTGTTCCAACATTTAAAAACAGACCCTGGGAAACTTTTGCAGAAGTTTTGTTTTCCGCTTTCTGGCTTAATCTGGACAGTTGGGATAGCACATTTGCATTATTGTCTTCACCTGCCAGGATAACGATGACGCCATTACCTTCATCCTGTATTCTTTTCATAGCTTGATGTAAAGACCAGCTGGGATGTTTTGGGCTTTTAACCCCCAGCAGATCTCTGACAACATTCGTAACCAGCACTCTGACCAGTATCGGCTCTTCAGCATTAATCTCACCCTTGACCAGAGCCAGGTGAACTGGTTCTCCTTCTTTTATGCTGTCGCGGTAACAAAACACATTAAATTCACCATGTTCAGTCAGTAAGGGATATTCCTGAACACGATCCACTGTATGTTCATTAGCTATTCTGTAGTGCACCAGATCCATGATGGTGCCAATTTTCAAATCATGCTGCCGGGCAAATTTTTCCAGGTCGGCCCGTCGTGCCATAGAGCCGTCAGCATTCATAACCTCACAAATGGCAGCTGCAGGTGACAGACCTGCCATCCTGGCCAGATCACAGCCCGCTTCTGTATGTCCTGGACGTCTTAATACGCCCCCTTCTTTCGCCATTAACGGAAATATGTGACCTGGTTGAACAATATCTGCGGGCACCGCCTCCGAAGCCACTGCCGCCTGAATAGTTCGGGCTCTGTCAGCCGCGGAAATACCAGTAGTCACACCTTCGGCTGCTTCAATTGACACTGTAAAATTAGTACCAAATGAAGTCTGATTCGCACTCACCATTAATGGTAACTGTAATTGCTTACAGGTTTTCTCGGTTAGAGTCAGGCAGATTAATCCCCGCGCATGCGTTGCCATGAAGTTGATTTCTGCAGCGGTGACTTTATCAGCCGCTACCACGATATCGCCTTCATTTTCCCTGTCCTCATCATCCATCAGAATAATCATTTTACCCTGACGAATATCCTCAATAAGTTCTTCAGTAGTATTCAGTTCCATTATTCTATAAACCCACTGGCCCGCAGTTTATCCATGGTCAGACCTTCGGTTTGAGTAGTGTCTTCAGCTATAGCGTAATTTTCTACAAGTTCATCTTTTTGTAATAAGCGTTCCAGGTAACGACTGATTAAATCAACTTCCAGATTTACTATTCGACCAGTCTCGAACTCATGTATGGTTGTTTGCGCTGAAGTGTGAGGAATAATATTGACTGAAAAGTTAAGGCCATCCACTTCATTTACAGTCAGGCTGATACCATCAATACAGACAGAACTCTTACGTGCTATATAGTGTGCAAGTTCTAGTGGCGCACTGAATACCAAGCGTAAACTATCAGCATCTTTAGTAATACTTAAGAGGTTTGCGGTACCATCAACATGGCCACTGACCAGGTGTCCTCCCAACCTGCTTTCCGGTTTAAGTGATAATTCCAGATTGACCAGATCACCCTCTGCCAGATTTCCCAGGTTGGTACAGGCCAGCGTTTCATTGGAGACATCTGCGCTGAAAGATGAATCATCAAATGCGGTAACAGTGAGGCATACTCCACTTACTGCAATA
>JAYPJO010000012.1:4238-20987 GCA_038128465.1 Gammaproteobacteria bacterium | reverse complement strand
CTTGCTAAGAAGCGGGATAAGAAGTGCTGATATTAAGGGCGTCTTCGGCCAGCAATTCCCGGAAAGGGTTGCTGGCATTCATTTGTGCATAGGTTTCCACCCGGCCTTCGAAACCTTTGCCATCGGTCTTATAACTGCGGCTTTCTACCAGGCCGCTGACATTGTTTTTAATCTTTTTAAGGGGTTCTATTATTCCCTTGTAAATTACAGCGCCAAGGGCCACTACCAGTATCAGTCGAAACGAAATAACGGTTGAGCTGGCATAGCCGTTTTCCAGGGAGAGCCACGCTGCAATGAGTGAAATGGAAAGAATAACAGCCATGACAGCTGCCATGCCTTGCAGGATTACAAGTTTTTTCAAACGCTGGCGAAATTCTGCCAGGTAGAGTTCAAGCTTTTCAGTTGCTTTCATAGCTAGGTGTTTCCTGTATTGAACCGTAGATAGCGATTCCCCAGTAAGGATTCGGCAAGGACAATAACAGCAAGTAAAATCAATAATACACGCCAAATCTCAATTGCAACAGATTCTTCTTCATTTACTGTGATGACAGTGCCATCAACCAGCTCTGTATTACCGGCAGACCCTGCAACCATGGTCTGCCAGTTTTGCAGGGCCTGGGTATCCATAAGAGTCAGATCTGATTCACGAGGATCCGGATTGACAGCAACCAGACTATCCAGGCCTAAGGTAACGATGCGGTAATAACCGGGGTCGCTTAACTGAATACTCTGCGCCTGCGTGGTATCTGCCAGAGAAAGCAGGCTGTCCCCGTCCGGATCATAGACCTGACCAGAAGCACCGCCATTCTGACCAAGCTGCAGGTAGCTGTTTATAACCTGCTCTTTTACCAGCAAAGCTTCATTGGACAGGTGCCTGGCTGCTTCTGCGATAAAACTCACGAATACCGGTTTTACAGGCAGGTCGCTCCAGGTATTGTTCAAGCTGGTATTCAGCAGAAGAAACCGGCCTAGCCCAATGTTGCGTTCCAGCAAGAAGGGGACATTACCGTTAAGACTGATTAGAACATTGCTGTTGTCATCAGCCTGAATGGGCAGGGCTCGGCTGATAGCAAGATTATTCCAGCCTACAGAACTATCCAGGGCAGGGTGTGCGGTATTGATACCTTGAACGTTATAAGTAGTAGCGCGACTGAAGCTCAGGCCGCCGCCAATGTTTTGTCCCCCGACCGGAATATTGGTCAGTCCCAGAGCGCGCTCTCCCGCTGCTGCGAGGATAGCACCACCGCTATCCACGTAGGTTTGCAAGGCCTGAGACAGTGACTCGTTAACGGCGCCTATATCATCTATGACTATCCAGGGATAACGCTGCAGGATACGGGGGTCAAAATCATTAATATTTTGCAATTCGACTTGGTAACCGCGCGGGGCTGTTTCAAGCGCTGTAGTGAGATAGGTTACGGCAAGTGATTCAGGGTCGGCACTTAGCAGTATGACCGGAGCCGGCGGGGAATTATCAAATACAGTATGCCGAACGTCATCTTCGGGCAGGCTGTCATTTGGGGTGAGCGTTACATCAAGACGATTATCGCCTTCCTCGAAAATTACATTTTCAAAAGTAATATAACTGACCCCATCGGCAGGAGCAGCAAAAATTTCAGTCAGGCTTTGCTGAACTACATCGTTAATACTGAGACTGACAGTACGTTCTGCACTTTGCTCACTGGTACTGTTGTTTATTAAACCAACGCGCACACTACCGGCACCTGTTATTTCAACTGAAGCTACAGACCAGTTCGGGACATTTTCCGTTTTTACCTGATGGATATTCAGAGCAACCGGGCGACCATTTATGACATCCGGAATCATGTCGGCAAACCGAACCGCCTGTCCGCTTTGCTGAAAGTCACTGATAAAGTGAATGATAAAGTTAGCCTGGCTATTGGCAATCAGGCTGTCCAGGGCAGTCACCATTGCGCCAATATCGAGACGGCCATAGTCAGGCTCAATTGTGTTCAGACCACTGCGGATTAAAGAGGGATCAGTCGTGGTTGCGGTGATGATGTCAACAGTACCGCTGGCGCGATACAGGCTGGCTATATCATCTGCGCCCATGGCATCAGCAAGCTCCTGGCCCAGTGTCTGTGCCTGTGCAAAACTATTACCTTCCAGCATGGAAAATGATGCATCCAAAACGATAACATGATGGGTTGTATCTTCGGTAACGGCACCTTCTGGGGGCGCGAAAAAAACCGGCCGGGTGAAAGCAAGCACCAGTAAAAGCAGAAAAAGAATACGCATCGCCATTAGTAAAAGGTATTTTAGTTTACGCTGGACATGCACGCGCTTCTGGCTTTGCTCCATAAACATGATAGAGCTGAATTTTTCTCTTTCGGTGGCATTGGTTTGCAGGCGATGTAACCAGATAGGCAATGCGATACCAAGCAGGGCAAACAAAAACAGAGGACTTATCAGAGACATCAGGCGCGTTTCTCCCTGAAGGTCAGATAGGAGTGGAGGGCTCGGTCCAGAGGTTCATTGGTATTGATCAGCACATGGTCTGCATTCATACCTTTTGCAGTTTTTTCTATCTCTGCAATATGCGCTTTTACTCTTTCAGGGTAATCCTGCTTCATGAAAATCGGATCAACTTCTATTGACTCGCCTGACTCCATGTCTTCATAGAGTGTAGATTCTTTTATATCAGGGTTGAGCTCATCCGGATCCAACAGGTGAAACATAATCACATCCTGACCATGCAGGGCCAGTGGCCGTACACTTTCCATTAATGCATCAGGGTCACAATAGAAATCAGAAATCACGGCAACCAGGCCACGTTTTTTGACATGTTCACGAAAACGTGTAAAAGGCTTATGCATGGCGGTGCCTTCTGTCGCTTCGGCACTATCAATGGTATGGATTACGCCATGCAAAGTGCCGCTTTTTGAGGTGGGTGGCCGGTATTGCACGACCTCATCATCGAAAATCATAGCCCCAATGGCATCATGCTGGCGGGAAGCCAGGTAGGCCAGACTGGCCGCCAGAAATTTTCCATACTGCAGTTTTGAGTGCGAGACACCAAAGCCCATAGATGCCGAAGTATCGAGCAGGATCATAAGGTGGCTGTTGGTTTCACCTTTGAACAATTTAATGAAGGTTTTATCGGTACGTGAATAAACATTCCAGTCAATATGCCGTGGATCGTCGCCCTCAGCATAAGGCCGATACTCGACAAACTCCTGACTGAAACCGTACTTAGGAGAACGATGCAGACCCATAACAAAACCTTCCACAACCGCTTTGGCCACCAGTTCCAGGTTGGACAGGCTGGACAGCACACCAGGATCCAGCAGGCGGTTATGGGCATTTTTGTTGTCGGTCTGGCCTAATTGCATAGCGTAATTCTGTTTACTCACTCACCTGAACATGTGTCAGCATATCTGCCAGAATGTCATCAATGGTGATGCCATCTGATTCTGCATAGTAGTTGGGCAACACACGATGACGCAAAATGGGAATAGCCAATGCTTTCAGATCATCCGCGATAACATGATACCGGCCTTCCATGAGTGCACGGGTTTTGGCAGCCAGCACCAGATTCATGGTGGCCCTGATACTGGAGCCAAAATTTGCATATTTTTTTATCATATCGGTAGCCAGCTGATCAGAAGGACGCGTGGCACGCACGATGTCTACGGCATAGCGGCTGATTGAATCTGAAATGGGCACTTCTCTGATTAGGCTCTGAAATTTAACAATTTCCTCGGCATTGGTGCAGGCTTCCACGGGGGGCATTTCAACGCTTTTGGTGAAACGATCGATGACGGCAACTTCCTGTTCCGCATCCAGGTAGTCCAGAATCACGTTAAACAGAAAACGGTCGAGCTGGGCTTCCGGCAACGGATAAGTTCCTTCCAGTTCAATCGGGTTTTGCGTAGCCAGTACGATAAAGGGCTTATCCAAGGTGTGATTAGCACCACGAACGGTAACGGTTTTTTCCTGCATGGCTTCCAGTAACGCGGCCTGGGTTTTAGGCGGTGTACGGTTAATTTCATCGGCCAGAAGCACGTTGGTAAAGACCGGGCCCTGGATAAATCGCCATTCACGTTTGCCGGTACTCTGATCTTCCTCGACCATGTCAGTCCCGGTGATGTCCGTAGGCATCAGGTCAGGAGTAAACTGGATACGGTTGAAACTCAGGCCCAGGGCGCTGGCCAAGGTATGGACCAACAGAGTTTTTGCGGTTCCGGGCATACCTGTAATCAGACAATGCCCGCCGACAAATAAGGTAATCAGCAGGTTATCAACCACGTCATCCTGGCCGACAATAGTGCCTTTAACCTGCTCCCTGATATTGGTTGTTGCTTTTTGAAAGCTTACCACCAGTTCCCGGGTTTCCTCCGATCCAAATGCTTCTACTTCTTCACTTTCACTCATATTCATAGTTCCTGATTAATTAATTTTGAATATCTGTTTCACTGCGACTCAGGTTCAGCAATAACTGTTGAGCAGGTCTGTATTGCGGAGCTATGTCCAGCGCTGTCATTAAATAGTCCATTGCCTGTGTTGGCTCATCTAAAGCCTGGTAAGCAGCGGCTACGCGATAATTTGCCGCGGCCTGATCCAGCGGGTTCAGAGCAAGGCCAACGAGGTATTCCTGCAAGGCTGCCTCGGGCTGACCCTGATCGAAATAAATATCACCGAGTTTGCCGTGGGTGTCTTCATCAAAGGGGTCGACATAATGAATGTCGCGAAACACTGCAATGGCTTCAGCTGGCTGCGCCCGCGCTATATATTCATCAGCCAGCTCTTTCAAGGCACGGGCTGAATAACCACCTAACCGCCAGAATGTTTCCAGGGTTTCAAATTTCAGATCATCCTGTTCAAGCTGAGCGTGAGCCAGAGCTTTGGCAATATAAGGGCTGTCCGGTTCAACATATTCCGGATAGGTAAAAATGGCGCGTTCAGCGGCAGCAATGGTTTCTACCCAGTTTTCGGCTTCATAAGCCTGCATCGTTGCACGTAAATCCTGCTGCCAGATTCCCAGGTTGCCGAGTAGTGGACCAAACTGGATATCAATATACTGTTTAAAATGACGATCAAAATCACTTTCACTGATTTCCAGTGCAGTTTCAATAGCGGTTACTTCATCAGTGCCGTCTACAAACTGATACAGCATATCGACAATTTTATCGTGACCATATTCTTCCGAGATAAACTGAAATATCAGTCCGGCCTGCATGTAGGAAACGATAACCTGCTCATCATAGGTAGGTCGCATAAAACCGTCATCAAGTTTGGCCACCGGTAAAAAAGCGCCTTCGGCCATGAATTGCAGCACATAAGCGGGGATTTTGATGCCGGGAATAGGGCCGGTATTCCATTCTTCATAAACTGAAATACCTTCACTGTACCAGCGGGGGACACCATGCTCTGATGCTTCCAGGGTATAAACATGAGCCATTTCATGCCACAGAGTTGTACCCCAGTGATAGGTTTCGTCAGGGTGTCCGGTTGGTGAGTCCATGGCAAACAGGTAGCCAAAGGTGACGCCCAGGATGCCGACGCCGGGCATACCAATGGAACGAACCACAAAGTCTTCATGATTTGGGAAAATTTCGACTATCACGGGCTCCTTGGCAGGAAAATTATAGCGCTCCTCAAAAGTTGCCATACTGGCTTCAGCCAATTCCTGTGCGTAAACCTTCAGAACATCAGCCTCATCTCTATCCAAGCGCAACACCAGTTCAGGAATACCATCGCCTTGCGGTGGATTGGGGTAGGTCAGATCAATAAATTTTTCACTGAAAGTATCCAGCAGGCGCATCATATTGAGAGCGCTTGGATTGAAACCATCTCCTTCATAGGCAATTTCAACATGACGAATACCGGCATCAATCAGGTTTAAGCGCAGGTAATTCTGGCCAAGTGCAAGATGGGCCGTCCAGTGCTCGGGTTCAATAACAACGGCTTGCTGATAAAGCTCACCAGACTCGGCGTAGCGTCTGATGTTGGTGGCAAACCGGGCCGGTATGGCATAGGCATCACCGTAAACTGGCGCCTCTGCCAGTGCTGCATCTATATAGGGTTGCACCTCATCAACGCGACGCTCTAGAATCGCCAGAGCTGCTTCCAGGGCATTGAGTTGCATTCTTGGGAGGTCTTCATCTGCAACAAGTTCCCAGGCCTCATCCAGGAGCTCATGAGCCTGCTCAAATAAATCCTGCTCCATCCTGGAATTGATGGACATGACCATGGCACGCAATCGAGCGCCGGGAGCAGAAGCAAAATAGCTTTGTACAGCTTCCAGGTGCGCGTTGATGGCTTCACCATTCTGTCCGGTATTGCCCAGGCTGAGCACTTCGGCAGCACCAATATGGGCCCAGGCATTATTCGGCTCAAGTTCCAGCGCCTGGCTGAAAAAGTTATAGGCATCCTGATACTGATAGGTACGTTTATACAACTCACCGGTTCTGACCAGGATCATGGCGTTTTCTGGTGAGCTTTGCGCTGCCTGCTCCAGTAATTCATCAGCGCTATACAAATCACCCAGAGCCCACATGGCTTCGGCTTGTATTTCCGGCGGGTTGATGGTGCCGATTATAGTCAGGTAACAGTTATTGGCCTCAGCTTTGGCACCTGACCAGTACAGGTTTTCGCAATTCAGCAGAACCTCATTGTCGAGCGCACCGAGCAGATGCTCCCTGGCCTGCACTTTAGATGTGAACAGCAATAAACTCCCCGCCAGCAGCAATGCCAGTCGAAAGTTGAAGTTATGCCATATTGTGTTCACGGTTTGTCAGGTGTCTTTTAGGAATAATAAGATAAATTTAATGCTTACTCGCTGTTTAACTGGTCTATTTCTTCATTGATACGGGCAGACTGTAATATGAGTTCCTGCAACTGTTCTATGTAGACCTGGTTGCTTAATTCACCACGACGCAATTGCAGGCTTTCTATCTCACGGTCTATGTCGAGGCTCTGTTCCTGCAATTCCGCCAGTCTCGGATTTTCAGTTGAGACCGTAAGCGGATTAATGCGAGCCAGTGTGAATTGTGCCGCACCCTCACCACTCAGTTCTGCATGCTCGGTAGCTAACTGACCCTGACTTTCAAAAAATTCTTCCACCTGGCGCTGGGCAAAACTAAAGGCTTCTTCAATACTGATATTGTTGTTTTTATTCAGGTCTGCATCTTCGCTGCTCAGGGCGGCGACAAAATATTCGCCAAAGTAAGTTGCATTCTGTTCATTGCCGCTTCTGGTCGCGGTAACCAGAATTCGGTCTTCATTTGCCAGGGGCTCAAGCAGCGCGCCACTGGTACTGGACGTATTCAGTAAAAAATGATTCTGCCCGGGCAGGGAATCCATAATGTTGAGCAAATCTTCTGTGGTGATATCCAGCCCGGGGATATTGAATTTATAATCACGGCCATCATAGCTGCCATGGCCAACCAGGTAGATCACGGCGCGATCATCGTCATTCATTAATTCAGCCAGAGCGGTGAAATGACTCAGCAGATTATCGCGCGCAGCATCTTCGCCACTGAATAAAAAAATGTTGTCAGCTTCAGTTAATGAGGCTGAGGCTTCTGCAATAGTTTGAGTCTGCTCATGAAAGTTTTCATCGAAACGAGGCTCACCACCCAGGCCCTGAACAATGGTGACATATAGGGCAGCATGAGCAGTTTGAACTCCTAGCGCTGTGGCGCACAAAAAAGCAGTAGCACACATAGAAATAGTGCTGAAAAATGATTTAATCTTCATTAAATGGTTCTCCAGCGTCGTCTCAGTAACCACTCAGCAACTTTCAAAAAGATTAACAGTATAAAAATAATTGGCGCATCCCAGAGGTAACGCACATCCTGCTCGGTGATGCCAGCGGTTGAGTAGGAAATTGCTTCGGGTAATTCATCCCAGTCTTCAACCTGCCAGTATTGACCGCCAGTTGCTGTAGCCAGGTTTTCCAGGAGCTCGCGATTTTGCCTGATGTCAAAAGCTTCCTGATTTTGTTCGTAACGAATGGCTGAACGGGTCGAGCTGACAGGGGTATCACCAACCCGTGAAATCGCCTCAACTGAAAACAAGCCGGTATCTTCAGGGTTAAAGCTGGCCTCAAACACACCGGGCTGACTGCTGGAAGGCAACAGTTCAAGTGTCATTGCCGGTCCGCCATACTGCGAGGATACTACCGCAGCAACAGCAAGGCCCTGATTTTCTTCGGCATCCGGGTCTCGCACCTGAGCGCGCACACGAATTTCTTCATTCTCAACACTGGTGCTGAGTTCAAACGGCAAGGGTGAATTCACAACCAGGCCACGGGCCAATTGACGCCAGAAGGTTTCATGACTCATGTCTTCCAGCGGCATGCTCATTTGCCAGCGCCAGGTACCACCGCTGGCGAGGATAAAGCTTTGACCACGACCATAGGGCTGAGTAACCAGCAAGGGCTGGGTCTCGCCATCAATATCTATTTCTAGCAGAGTGCTGGCAGCAGGCCTTAAAGAGCCCAGTTGCTGATAATCGGCAATGTTGGGTAATTCATTCCAGCGCTCAAGATTTTCAGCCGGGCTGTCACTGAGTTGCAGTATAGGTGACGCCAGTCCATTGGGGGTTGGAACAACCTTGGCCTGCTCGCGAATAAAAGTGGCAGAATCAATATCCAGCCGCGCTGGAAGCACTTCACTGACGACTGATTCGCCCCAGCCACCGAGCCCGAGGCCATTCAATCCAGCCAGCATCATTAAACTGCCGCCGCGCTCACTGACAAAATCATGAATCATCTGCTGCTGGTCTTCTGTGAATTCAGCCAGTTCTACACTGCCGATGATCAATGCGTCATAGGAAAACAGCTCAGCGCGCTCCATTGGAAAACCATCTTCCAGCTGTGCCGGGTCATCAATACCCTGGCGATAAAACTTGTTCGGTGTAACTCGCAGTAATGTTGATAGTTGCACACTTGGATCTTCATCCAGAGCGCGCTGCAAAAACTTGTACTCCCAGCGTGGCTCACCTTCTATATAAAGGATGCGGTAATTTCCATCCGGAACATCTACTACCTGAGCCCGGGAATTATTGGACAGGTTGCTTTCACCGGAAATGGGATCAAGCGTGAAACGTAAATCAAGTTCGCCGGGTTCACTAACCTCAATATCAATAAAAGCCGTGGTCATGTTTTGCTCAGCATTTAATTCAATTTCTTCGGTACTGATTAATTCATCACCGTTGTAGACCTTGACTCTGGTCAGGCCACCCTGGTCATGAATTATGCTGATTCCTGCTGCCAGCGTTGTTCCAGGTAAAGCAGTCTGGGGTAATTGTACTCTGGTCAGTTCAAGGTCTTCCGGTATAGATTCGCGGCCAATACCGACTGTATGGATAGGTACTCCGTAAGAAACTATTTCACTCAGGCTGGCGGCATCAATAGTGCCACTATTGTCCGCTCCATCACTGACAAGAATCAGTGCGCCCAGGGACGTATTGGTAGCTGTCCGCAAAGCTTGGGCGATAGATATGCCGATATTGGAACTGTCACCCGGATTTGGAATTTCGGAAAAACTGGTAATTTCAATGGCTTCTTCGGAAAAGGTATAAGGCAGAATATCGTAAATATCAGAGAGTTCCTGCAGCCCCTCTTCAGAAAGCAGTTCCTGCGCCTGGCTCATGCGGGTCACACCATTTTCTGACAGGGCCATGCTGGCAGAAGTATCAAGAAGAATAGCAAGGGCATTTTCACCACTGGCCAGACGTTCCGTTACTAGAGCAGGCTGCCACAGTACGAACAAGACCAATGCGATCATGAGACCTTGTAAAAGGCCGATTGCACTTAGTTGTAGCAGGTTGAGAACATTACGCTTCCAGACCAGCATGAAAACACAGCCAGCAAAGAATAAAATTGCCAGGGTATATAACAACCATATCGGCCATGGGTTGGCCAACATGAATTCACTATCACTGTATACGGTCGGAGAATATTTAAAGAAAAATTCGTACATTCTGGTTCAGGTCGCTGTCAAATAAAGTAAGCTTAAAGCAATCCTTTTCAGGTTGTGGTAATTACTGCCAAAGCCAGTTTTCAAGCAGCGGAAGCAGATATAACCACGTTTATAACAAAAATGCTAATCTTCCAATTAAAGATAAAAGCCTTATTAATGTTACGTTAAAAAAGCAGGTTCATGGTGCAGTTATAAAGTGCAAAAACTATGGTTAATTCCTGCCCAAAAAGCCTTTTTTTATGGCATGAATAAGACAGGTTCTAGTGTCGCTGCACTAACAGCTAAACTAGGTACAGCTGATCTAAAAAAGAGTTTGAAACGATGAAGTCATGTGTATGTGGTAGTAAAAAAGCATTTTCACATTGTTGTGAGCCTTTGCTGACAGGTAAGTCGAAAGCTAAAACTATCAGGCAGCTGGTACGTTCCCGTTATGCAGCTTATGCGCTTGGCGGACAAAAAAAGTACCTGATGCAGACCTGGCATCCGGCTACTGCAGAAAACTTAAAGGTAGCAGAATTAGATACCGGCTCATTGCAGTGGCAGTCTCTTGAGATAGTCAGCTATCAGCAAAAAGGCGATCTGGGACATGCAGAATTTATCGCCTGCTATATAGATGAAGACGGCGACAAAAAAGAACATCATGAAATTTCTGTTTTCCGGCGATTCAAAGGTGTCTGGTTTTACCTGGACGGCAAAATAATCGACCCGGAATAAGATAAAAAAATACTCGACAGCTATAAGCGCTTTAGTAATAATGCCGCCTTTTTTGATGGCGCAAAATATCCCGTAACCGTAGTTGCATGTTCAGACTTACTGCCCGCAAAGTTATAGATTCAGTTTTCCGTGCCTACGACTGGCTGTTTCCTCCTCCCACAATAAATCGATCTGAAGAAGAAAATAAACGATTGGCTAAATCAACCAGTGGCCTGGCGCTTTATGACTACAAGGGTTGCATGGCCAGCAGAAAAGCCCGCCATGAAATCCTACGTTTGAATCTGGATATTGAACGGCGTGACATTGGCAAGTGCTCCATTCATCAGGATAATTTACTGGCAGAATTTGGTGAATTAAAAGCGCCCTGTCTGCGTGTTGAAGAAAAGGGCGAAGTTCAGTGGATTGATGAACCGGAAAAAATACTCGTTTTCCTGCATGATCGATTCGCCGATAATGATGAAAAGTCGCGGCGTCAGATATCTGCATAATACCGACAGTGTTTGCGGGGTCTTGCTGCTTAAAAGCTATGGCCTGGAATAAACAGAATAAAAGTGTCAGGCTTGTACATTCATTATGAGTGAAACGCTGGAAACCCTTATCATAGAGCCCGAACGGACTGCCAATGCAGCAATTATCTGGTTGCACGGCCTGGGCGCTGATTGTCACGATTTTGAACCCATCGTCCCCTACCTGTCCTTGCATTCCGATATCGCAGCCCGGTTTATATTTCCGCAGGCTCCGACCATTCCGATCAGCATGAACATGGGTTATGCCATGCCAGGCTGGTTTGATATTAAAGCACTTGATGGTGGCGGCAGGTCAATTGATACCAAACAACTGCTGGCTTCTGCGATGCAGGTTCACAAGCTTATTGATGATGAAATAGAAAAAGGCATAGACAGTGAGCGGATAATACTTATCGGATTTTCGCAGGGAGGCGCCGTTAATTATCAGGCGGGTCTTACATACGATAAACCACTGGCAGGAACGATTGCATTATCGTCGTTTTTTCCCACGGCTGAAGATGTGATAACACATCCGGCGAACCAGCAATTACCCATGCTGATCTGTCATGGCACACAAGATCTCATACTGGATATATCTCTGGCTGAAAAAAGTCTCCAGGCTCTGGAAGGCCTGGGATACCATCCCGGCTTTAAACGCTATCAGATGGCACACACAGTCTGCCCTGAACAAATCACTGATATTGCTGACTGGCTAAATGCGCAGCTTTAATGAAAATGGGAAACGGCTTGATGTTGATCAAGCCAGTGTTTATGAGTTCCCAGAGAAGATACAATCCCGATAGATAGTGTGATGAAATTCGCACCAACAATAATAAAGTTCCTGAAATTCAGGTGAGACAAAGGTGAAATAATATGGGTGATTTATGTTTTGAGCCTTCTGATGGCTTTGTCTGCGCAATCCAATTGAGCGGACTGGGGCAGTGGGTTACTGGAACCAGCGGATCCCTCTGGGCGTATCCCCTGGCATTGCTGATTCATGGCATTGGATTAATGACGGTGTTGCCCGCTGGATGGCATTCCTGTAACGGTTATTAACAGTTATTAACCCGTTAACCTGCTTGTTTTAATCCAGTTGTTTCAGCGACTTGACTGGCTTGGCCGCGTAAGGCAGCAGCACTTGGAAGCTTGATTCTACTGGCGATGTAGTTTAATTTAGCGTCAGCTTTTTGGCCTTGTCCGGGAGCTTTCTGTTTAGGGGGGGTAGTACAATTCCTGGGGCGTTGTCAGGGTTGGAGTAATTCGATTCCTGATGTTGTCAGCATGCTGTGAAAGCTGACTTTTGCCGTTGAATTATGCTGTAAATTCAAATGCTGTTTCGAAAACAAAAATAGCTATAACTATAATAAGGTTAACTTATGGATCCATTATTCGGGTGTATTGAGGCCACAGGCTTTATATGTTCCATCGAGTTAAGTTACATAGGCCAGTACATTTATGGGGCAACAGGTAACTTCTTGATATATCCCATTATCCTGTCCTCGCACGGACTGGGTATGATGACTGTTATGGGTGTCGTTCTCGCATTCAATATGCGGGTACTCGGATTTGCCAATAACATATCAATATCTTCCTATGACCGATTATTCATGGTTGGATGGGCAGGCTTTATTCTGAACCTCATGTCAGGATTGCTATTACTGGTAGGAGCTTTCTCTACCTTTATCTTTCAGGGGGCTTTTCTACTGAAGATTGCTCTGATCGTTCTGGGCGGGATACTCATGAAAGTAGTGATGAGTGGCATTCGCAGTGGCCGTGATGAAAAAGTAACGATGCTGCTTTCTGCTTTGTGTCTGGCTTCATGGTGCGGTGCGATAATTACCGGCCGACTGATGGCTTATTTATAGTAAGGGGTGAACGATGGAATTTATGCAACCAACATTTGACTGGTTAGGGGCTTCTGCTCTCGGTGTTGCGACAAGAGAACTTAGCTGGGTTTTCGTAGCAGCAGAAACTTCTCATTTTTTCGGACTGTCCCTGCTGTTTGGATCGCTGCTGGTGATTGATCTTCGTGTTGTCGGTTTCGCACGCTTCATCAATATGGCTGCTGCGATGAAATTTATTCCGATTGCTATTCTTGGTTTTACCATTAATCTGCTTTCGGGGATTGTTTTTATTGCCTCCAATCCGGAACGTTACGGACCTAACATTGCCTTTCAGTGGAAAATGGGACTGGTGATTATTGCCGGTATCAATGCCCTTTGGTTCTATTTTGGTGAACACAAGGAATTGAGCAAACTTGCAGATGGTGAGGATGCCGATTTCAGAGCAAAAGTGATAGCTGCAGTTTCACTTATTATCTGGGTAGCCGTAATCATTCTTGGCAGGTTCATGCCCTTCGTGGAATAAGAACATACAAGGGCTTATACAAGCACATAAAAAAGAGAGCTTCGGCTCTCTTTTTTTATGTCTGATCCGATGCCCCGGGAGCATCAGTCTAACTGAAATAGGCGCCGATACAGGCCACAAGTACCATTGCAAACAACACCCACTGCAGCACAGCCTGAGGCACATTTATTGCAAAGTGCACGCTGGCTGTGGCGCCAATGACCATACCAATCGCCAGGACAACACCAGGGATCCAAAGGACCTGGCCGCCTAAAACATAGACAGTTAGTGCTACTACAGTAATGGGCACGGTGATTGCCACTTTAAGCGCATTGGAACGAACCAGATCATAACGCAGACCACCAGCCAGGGCTGCAATCAGAATAAAGCCGACACCGGCCTGCACAAACCCGCCATACAGGCCGGCACCGAAAAGACCGGCCCAGGCTATTGGCCGTTCACTGACTTTATAGGTAGGCGTGCCCTCAGGCGGTGCAACTACTGAGGGTTTTACCAGCATGACAAGAGCCATCGCCAGCATGGTCATCAACAACGCTGGTTTTAAATAGACAACCGGCAGGTAAGAGGCCAGCAGCGAGCCAAGTAAGGAGCCTGACAGGGTCGGAACCAGGGTGGGGATAATAGAAGCTGGCTCCAGCTTGCCCTTCTGGTGGAATTTTCGTGCACCCGTAATGGATTGCAATAAGATGCCCACCCGGTTGGTGCCGTTTGCTATATCAGCTGGCATACCCAGCATCATCAAAGCCGGCAGAGTCAGGGATGAGCCTCCGCCTGCGATGGTGTTGATAAAACCTGCAAATATTCCGGCAAAGATTAAAAGGACGCAAAAAAGAAAACTTAACTCATATTCCATCGCATCATTATCTCAGACAGTCAGCTATTTAGACACTGCTCTGTTCTCTGACTTATATCAAACCGGCTTCTCACAAACGATTTAGTATAAAGGTGTGGGAGTTAAATTTAAGGAGAATATTAAATGAAAAAACTTGTTGTACTGATGCTGGCAGCCAGTGTCTTATTGTTAAACGCGTGTCGGACTTACCCCGATTTTGCCAATGATTTTCGCTTTCCGATTTTGCGGGGAGATATAGAGCGCGGTCAGTAGGCATTTGTGTCGTTGGGCTGTAATCAATGCCATGTTGTCGATGGAGTTGAGTTACCCGCTTATGCTGGAACCAGACCGTTTACTGTGACTCTGGGTGGCGAACTGATGTTTGCCAAAACTTACGGGGATTTAACTACCTCGATTATTAATCCCGATCATGTCATGTCAGATCAGTATCTGGAACTTCTGCCGAGGCAGGAGAGAAACCGGACTAATTCCTCACCAATGTACCTGAATGAAGATATGAAAGTGACTGAACTGATCGATATAGTCGCCTTTCTGAATTCGCGCTATCGCTTGCTGCCGGGTAATACCGAATATTATTTCTAGGGTACCGCTGACTCAAAGGTCGATGCTTTGAATTATTCAGTAGGTTACCGGGACTTGAAATTTAAAAAAAAGGTACTAAATTGGTAGAATAAGCTCGGAAAAACTGTGCTACGGCCTTATTCCGGGTATAGCAGAAAAAAAGGGAAAGTGGTAATATTCCGCGCCCCGTGTGGTCTAAATAGGTAACTATTAGCAAAAACAGGAAAAGACGAATAACTGATATGACTGATAAAACAGACAAAATATACGCGACAGAGCAGACAGGAACCAGCCTGAGTGTCATTGACACAATGGTGCCTGGCCGTGACCTGAATGCTTATATTACTGCAGTCAACGGTATTCCGGTATTGACTGCAGAAGAAGAACTGGACCTAGCTAATAAATATTATTACCAGGAAGATCTGGACGCAGCGCGCAAGTTAGTGCTTGCTCACATGCGTTTTGTGGTCTACATGGCCAAGAGCTACTCCGGTTACGGCCTGTCAGAGGCCGATCTGATCCAGGAAGGCAATGTTGGCCTGATGAAGGCGGTCAAGCGCTTCAATCCGGAAAAAGGCGTACGCCTGGTATCCTTTGCAGTCCACTGGATCAAAGCTGAAATGCACGAATTTATTCTGCGCAACTGGCGTATTGTTAAAGTTGCGACGACCAAAGCACAACGTAAACTGTTTTTTAACCTGAGAGGCTCAAAAAAACGTCTTGGCTGGTTAAGTCAGGAAGAAGCCGACAAGGTAGCCGAGGATCTCGGTGTTGATTCTAAAACAGTGATGCAGATGGAAGGCCGTCTGGGTGTCTATGATGCGTCTTTTGATGGTGCTCAGGATGCTGATGACGATGACGCAGTACTTGCTCCTTCCCAGTATCTTGAAGATGTGCGTTTTGACCCGGCACGAAACGTTGAAGATGAGGACTATACGCAATCCAGCACAGATAATCTTTATCTGGCTCTGGAAGGTCTGGATGAGCGCAGCAAGGACATCCTGACGCAACGCTGGTTAAGTGAAGACAAGGCCACCTTGCATGAACTGGCAGACAAGTATCAGGTTTCGGCAGAACGTATCAGGCAACTGGAAAAAAATGCTATGAACAAGGTCAAGGCCAGACTGGAAGCCTGAATAAATAAAAATATAAATAGATAACAAATAGTGATAAAAAGCCGCCTTCTGGCGGCTTTTTTATACCTGCTATTTGGTATTTGGCCAGAAAGTCAGCGTAGAATTTAACAGCATTTGAAATGGCAAGGTGAATGTATGGAGCGGTTTTTACTGTATGCAGCAATAAATGGCTTCCTGGTTGTGGCGCTGGGGGCTTTTGGTGCCCATGGCCTGGAAGGAAAAATTCCGGATACCAGTCTGGAAACCTGGGCCACTGCAGTGCTTTACCATATGTTTCATGTTCTGGCACTTATGCTGTCTGCTTTTCTGGCTTACCTGTATCCAGCTTCAAAAAGTTTCACCCGAAGTGGTTATGCCTTCCAAACTGGTATCGTGCTTTTTTCAGGCAGCCTGTACCTGCTGGCACTGACCGGTATCAGTATGCTGGGCATGATTACGCCTGTTGGTGGTGTTGCCTTCCTGGCGGGTTGGGGCTTGATCGTTTACGGGCTGGTTCGCAGTCGATCCAGATCCTGATGCAGGAAAAAAAACACCTTCGTACCATCAGGAGTTATGTTGTCCGTGGCGGTCGGCTGACTGCTTCCCAGCAACAGGCACTGGAAAAACTCTGGCCGGCCTTTGGTCTTGACCGGCAACAGGGCATTGTCAGGGCAAGCGATATT
>JAYPJO010000012.1:0-4228 GCA_038128465.1 Gammaproteobacteria bacterium | reverse complement strand
GGTTCTTGAAATCGGTTTTGGCATGGGTGACTCCCTGGTGCAAATGGCCAAAGAGAACCCGGGACAAAACTTTATCGGCGTGGATGTTCATCCGCCGGGCATTGGCGCCATTCTCAAAATGATTGACAGGGAAAAGCTGACCAACATCCGTGTTTACCAGGATGATGCCATGCTGGTGATGGGGGACTGTATTGCCGATAACTCTCTGGACAAAGTGCAGATATTTTTTCCCGATCCATGGCATAAGAAGCGACATCACAAACGGCGGCTGATTCAGCCTGAATTTATTCAAAAGCTGTTACCCAAACTGAAGCAGGGCGGTCTTATTCATCTGGCAACAGACTGGGAGAATTATGCTGAACAGATGATGGAAGTGCTCAGTGAATTCAGTGAACTGGAAAACCAGTATGGCAGCGGAAATTTTGCTAAGGATAACTTAAGGCCGGTAACAAAATTTCAACGCCGCGGTGAAAAACTTGGCCATGGTGTTTGGGATTTAGTGTTCAAAAAAGCCTAAAAAAGCCTGTAAAGAAACGTAAAAAACATTCTTAATACTACTAGAGCAAAACTGATGCACTACACAGAGCACCGATAAGTCCTTCAAAGACTACGCCCATCAAATTTTTGTGGGTGTACAGGCCAAAGCAAAATGAAAACAGCCGCGCCAGCGCAGCACTTAGCCAGCCAACACCCAGTACAACAAAAATTAAAGGGTTCTGGGTCAGCATTGCAAACAGGGATATCCCGATGAAAAAACCGCCATAGGTTGCCCGCACTTCAGAATTACCCTCCTTACCGACACCCTGTACTGAGGTGAATGCTTCGGTTCTGGCTGGCCAGAAAACAGCGATAAAGCCCAGGACAAAACTGATTAGAGCGCCTGCATTTTGAAGAAGTGTGGTCATGGTTGTTGAGTGAGTATATTCAATGCAATCAGTTATTCAGTCCGCCCTGTTGAAAGGCTTCATCAAGCTCTACCTGCAAACCATTGACCAGGGCATTGGTCTGGTTTGCCATACCGACAACAGCCATTAATTCTCCCAGCATGTCGTCGCTCATGCCCTTGTTCCTGGCGCTGGCGGTATGGCTGTTAATACAGTACTGGCAGCCGTTGGTAGCGCTCACGGCAATATAAATCATTTCCTTGGTGACGGCATCAATGTCGCCAGGCGCCATGACCTGTTTAACGCCATACCAGGTTAGTTTCAGCAATTCCGGCTGTATGGCCAGCGCCTTCCAGAAGTTATTGATCCAGTCAGAATTACGAGTGGCCATGATGTCATCATAAACCTCGCGCACTTCAGGACTCGCGTCCTCGTATTCAACCATGTTTACGGTAGCCATAACTTCTCCTCGATTAAAATTTATTGTTCTAAAGCCAGTACATGATCACCGGTTTTATTTTTTCTCGACGGTTTCACCGCCGGCGCTTTTCCAGTTACTGTAACCGCCCTCAAAATGGCAGACCCCATTAAGACCCATATCCTGCAGGGAGGCAGTGGCCAGGGCCGAGCGCCAGCCAGACTGGCAAAACAGTATGAACTGCTTGTCTTCAGCGAAGACTGGTTTGAAATACGGGCTGTCCGGGTCTACCCAGAATTCCAGCATACCCCGGGGCACATGCAGTGCACCCGGAATGGTGCCTTCGCGGGCCAGTTCCCGTACATCGCGGATATCAACAAACTGCACATCTTCCTGCCCCAGTTTTTCCATGGCTTCATCCAGGCTTAGGGTTGTTATCCTTGCAATGGCTTCTGCCACCAGTTGCTTACTGCTTTTTGTTAATGCCACGTTGATGCTTCCTCACATTACAGATATTTATAAATTAGAAAGAAAACAGTATAGAGCACTACAAAAGGATTGGAAGTATAGGAAATGATGGTATGAGGGGAGGTAGAAGTTTTAGCATCACTGATTGTCTTTGCCATCTTCCCAGCCAGCTTTCACACAGACGATCAGAAGATTCCTTCATTAAGGACAGCCTGCGCAACAGCTTTTCCAAGTGTTTCATGCTGTGGCTCATCCAGGTGAATACCATCAACCATGCTGGCGTCTGTCACCGATCCGGCATCGAAGTAGAGCGTCGACATTTCTGCGGCTACTTTCTTAAGCTCATCAGTCAGGCCAATGCAGCGTTTTTCTGCATCCTGAAATTTGTTGGCAATGTAACCCATGGGCTTTGTTATCTGTGGCGGTGCAACGATTAAAATTTTTGGGACCGGCATGCCCGGCTCAATGGGCGATTGACGGATAATGTTCACCAACTTGGCTGTGCCCTGTGCAGACAGCCAGGCATTGTTATCATGCGTACACTGAAAGTCATTGGTGCCCAGCATGAGAACCACCAGGCTCAGGGGGGAGTTCATTTCAATGGCCTCGGCAAGGCCCTCGCTGCCATCCCTGCCATGTTTGAAGGGATCAGGCCAGGTGGTTCTGCGCCCGTTTAGGCAATTCTCGATAATCCTGACTTTCTTGCCTGCCTGATGAAGAGCGTTTTCAAATACTATTGGCCAGCGCTTTTCGAAAGGTAGCCGCTTTCGGGTATCGGGAATGATCCCCCAGGTGAGGCTATCGGCATATATGAGTATTTGTTCCATTCTTTATTTTCCTCTTGCCATCATCTTAAGCGGATTGAGTATGCAAAAAAAGAAACAGTCAAGTTATAGTTTATTAATTAAAGAGCTCGCCATAAACAACACCGCTGCACTTACAACAATACTGGGGCCACTTGGGGTGTCGAGATAAAAAGAAGCAAGCAGCCCGCCGCAGACAGCCAAGCAGCCAACCAGGCTGGCGGAGATTGCCATATGTTCGGGTGTTGATGAAAAACTTCTGACCGTGGCTGGCGGGATGATCATCAGGGAGGTGATCAACAGCATGCCGACAACTTTCATACTCAGGGCAATGACGGTTGCTATCAACAGCATGAGCAAAAGGCGAACCCGGCCAACATTCAGACCTTCAACCTGCGCCAGTTCCTGGTGCAGGGTGATGGTTAGCAATTGATTCCATGACAGTGTCAGCACCACATGGGCAGCAAAAACGCCCACGGCTATCCAAGCCAGATCCAGATTTGTTACGGTGAGCAAATCCCCAAACAGGTAAGCCATCAGGTCAACATTGACATCGGTAAAGCTGAGAATCACCAGACCAAATGCCAGCGAGCTGTGAGCCAGGATGCCGAGGATGGTGTCGGTGGCCAGGTGATGCCGGCTTTCCATTTTCACCAGCAACAGCGCAATAGACAGGCAGGCCAGGATGATGGCGAGCTGTAAGTTGATATCAATCAGGATGCCAAATGAAATGCCAAGCAGGGCTGAATGGGCCAGCGTGTCCCCAAAATAGGCCATGCGTCGCCATACCACGAAACAACCCAGGGGACCGGCAATCAGGGCAACCAGTAGACCAGCGGCCAGTGCACGTAAAATAAAATCAGCCATGGTTATGTCCAGAGTGATCGTTGTCCAGGACTTCACCGTCCAAAGCATGGCTGTGATTATGATGGTGCGCATAAACCGCCAGCGCCTCGGCCTGTTTTTTACCAAATAGCTCCAGGTAAGCAGGGTCGTTGCTGACCTGCTCGGGGTGACCATGGCAACAGACATGCTGGTTCAGGCAAATGACTTCATCAGTGGCAGACATGACCAGGTGCAGGTCATGCGAGACCATCAATACGCCACACTGATGACGGTCACGAATATCGGCAATCAGTGCATAGAGTTCAGCCTGGCCTGTGATGTCGACACCCTGCACAGGTTCATCGAGCACTAACAATTCCGGATCCTGGATTAATGCCCGTGCCAGCAGTACACGCTGCAATTCGCCACCGGACAGGGCATGAATCTGTGAGTGCAACAGCTGTGATGCCTTGACTTCTGCCAGGACATTTTCGATCAGTTCGGGCCTGGCGCGGACAGCCAGCTGCAAAAATTTCTGCACGGAAATCGGCATGCTACTATCAACATGCAGGCGCTGGGGCATGTAGCCGATGCGTAAATTTTTACGTAAAGTGACAACGCCTTCATCTGGTTCAAGCAGTCCCAGTACGACTTTTACCAGGGTGGTTTTGCCGGCACCGTTGGGGCCAATCAACGTGACAATCTGATTCTTGCCAATCTGCAGGTTGATATTGTGCAAAATCTGCCTGCCGTCGAGATCAAGCGAAATGTTTTGAGCCTGTATAAGATTGTCTGACATTCCGGGAGTTTTCCTGAAAACCAGTTCTGAA